>JBLHPP010000171.1:0-5741 GCA_047624385.1 Crocinitomicaceae bacterium | reverse complement strand
CCATTCACGGTCTTGGCTGCCACCTTCGGGCAATTACAGTCACCGCTGAGGTGACCTAAAACCACATGCGCCAGCTTCTCACAGCAAACATCTGTCACTAGCCCAAATTTTGTAGTCCCGCCGTGGACGGTAAACCCAACTGGCTCTGCTGCGTCGTGTGGGATCGGGAATGGATGAATGGTCAATCCATCTAGCTTGAAGTCCTACCCGGTATTAAAGATTTTCCAAAGCACCTCACTTTTCATTCCCCACTGTAGGGCTTACTTAGTCATCCCATTTGCATAGACAGGGATTTTACGTTTACGCAGCAGCACATATTATATCACTTAGCAAAACCAAAGAAAAAGATGTTCTTTTTGAGGGCTTTAGGGAAATGCGCTACGCGGAAAGCTTTGAGTGCTGGGTGCTTTCTTGATAAATCGGCGTTTCTCCTCAGGCATGGTGCTCGCACCACTCCCTCGTCTAGCCTTGATTCATCAAAAAATTACTCCAGCATTAGGGCAACTCCGGCAACTCCCGCTGTCGGTGTGTGAGTTATTAATTCTTTAAATTTGCGAGCGTGGCTCGTTTTTGAAGATCGGCCCCCTTCGGGCTGGAAAGCCTTTCCAGCAACACCAACGCTAGTTGCCGGAGGTGCCCATTAGTCTCTTTTGATTCACTAAGTGGTATTAGTCGTCAATCGAGACACTAGAAGATTTAGACTTCTTGAGGTATGACATATCGAGTAGCAAGTAGCTAGTATTCAGCAGCTAGCATCTTGACAGATGGAGCGAATAGCTAGCACGATGAAGCAAAATAATGCGTCTCAATGCTCACCAAAATAGGCTTAACTAAGTGCCCATGTCCCTATTCAAACACTCAAATTGAAGACGAAAACGGAGGAGAATCAGCTCTAAGATTTCACAGCTCATCAAATTACTTCCTACATCCCTGTAACCAACTTAGCTAAAATACCGTATATATAACTGAACCCTAAAATATAAAACCCAGCTATGTCAGTTCACGTAAAATACGGCCCCATCGTCATCACGCTCGAAAAAGACTCTGAAGGCTCCGCCTTTTCCTGTCCGCTTTGCCACAGCATGTTCTTCTCCACCGGAGCTCAGGTAGACTCTAGCAAAGTAGTACAAGACCACATGCAGCAGTATCACCGAATCATATTGCCGGCGGCCACAATCATAGAGGACAATATTGAGCCACCAAAAATCCAGCTCAAAAAAGTTGTCTAGCTAGAATGAATAATACCATCTTCACAGTTATACTGGATCAATAGAGGTGCTCTGATTCTTTGTAATTGCAGCTGCGCTGATTTTGAGAGCGCTAAACAATAGAGCAAGATTAGCTTCGTTTGTCGTCAGTTGCATAGCTCGCTATGCGTCCTCCTCGCTACTCTCACCATCTTGTTTCGCTATTGATCCACTCTAGGACACCTCCGGCAACTACCGACGATGCTGTTTTGTGTGTTTAGGGCACCTCCGGCAACTCCCGCTGTCGGAGGTGCCCATAAGTTATGCAATTGAAATGGATGTTGTATTTTTTGAGCTATCATCACTCCTCTTCATGCTCGGGTAACGGAGGCGGTGTATTCGGCAACCTCCCGATGCTTTGCAGTTGCTGAGGGGCTGCCTCGGCTTGAGCTTTGGCCACTCCGGGCTTAAAGCCATGACCTTCACTTTTGGCGCAGAGTCGCTGGGTCTTGGGGTCAAATAGGATCGTCATGCTACCGCCTCGACTTTGGTGAATTTCAAAGCCTTCAGATTTTTTGGGAACCATACGGGAGTTGCGGGGAACCGTAATTCTGATCAATCTTTAAGTCCGAGTTGATCGGCGTGCGGCCGATTTCGACACCTCCTTTGAGTAGAATTAATTCAGCAGCCTCGGCTGTCAGCGTCTGTCCGACCTGGTCACGCACTATCCCGTAGAGAGTGTAGTTAGATGCAGGCGGAAATGCCAGCAACGGTATGCAAAGTGAGCAGGTTAGTATCCAGAACATCCTAAAAACTTTAGAATGTTGCTCCTTAGAAGCTATCTTAGGAGGTATTGACATGGAAAGAGATAAAGTAGGGTATTAATGAATTTATAGCCATTAATTTAAAGACTAACAATCTGCTTGTAGCGTAACTGACTGTAATTCCTAAACGTGTCAACATATTTTGGGCAACGTGGTGTATTGCGTGCGTCAAATAGAATGGCAGCGAGATAAAATCATAAGCAACCTTTCTAGGGCTCTGTCTAACCTAATACGAACCAATCAATTCTAGTTCCACCCTCCCGCTTTAGAATAGCTCCTCTTGACTTAGGTTGCCTGAGAGCTTTTCCAGAATTGCTCCGCGGTTGTTCTCACCGAATTCGAGCCAGGCGGTTGGGTCTTGTTGGCTGGCACAAAGCACTTGAACATCTGTTAGTCCGCCGTCAGCTAATAATCCATTCACGGTCTTGGCTGCCACCTTCGGGCAATTACAGTCACCGCTGAGGTGGCCTAAAACCACATGCGCCAGCTTCTCACAGCCGACATCGCCAATCAGCTCTCCCGCCTGCGTGTTAGACAAATGCCCATGCCTCGATGCGATGCGTTGCTTGGTCGACCACGGGCGCTTGGTGTCGGCCTCTAGTAAATCCTCATCGTAGTTAGCCTCGACAAACAGTGCCTGGGTTTCACGCAAATGGATTCGCATAGCCTGAGTCACATAGCCGACATCTGTCACTAGCCCAAATTTTGTAGTCCCACCGTGGACGGTAAACCCAACTGGCTCTGCTGCGTCGTGTGGGATCGGGAATGGATGAATGGTCAATCCATCTAGCTTGAAGTCCTGCCCGGTATTAAATATTTTCCAAAGCACCTCACTTTTCATTCCCCACTCTAGGGCTTCCTTAGTCATGGCATTTGCATAGACGGGGATTTTACGTTTACGCAGCAGCACATCTAAACCACGAGCATGGTCGCTGTGTTCGTGGGTCAGCAAAACGCCAGTCAAGGAATCCGGATCAACCCCGATAGCCACCATCCGTATGATCAATTGCTTGGCACTGAGTCCTGCATCCAACAATAACCGGGTCTTCCCACACTCGAGAATTGTCGCATTGCCACCGCTGCCGCTACCTAAAACTGCCATCCGCATTCTCACGAGCGGGATCGTAAGCTTAATTGGCCAGCACTCAAGCCAGATTGTGTGATTCAATAGAATCTAGAACTTTTGCCTTCCGTCCCTAGCTAAATACTCTACATCTTGCGCCATGAATGTCATGAACGTCATCATCGGCTCCACCTTCGCACTTCTTGTTGCTGGTTTTTTTATATCCTACAACAGCATGAATAGTCGTGAAATCAGTGATCCAGAGGCACTAGAGGTCGCTCAACTAGAAAAGCGTGAAGCCCAACTAGAAGCAGCACTAATCAAAGGCACCAATGGCAACCAGGGATTCTCCAACTCCTTTAACAATAACTCACCACTGCAACAGGCTGCTAGCCAACAGGTAAACACCGCAGAACTTGAGCGCGTGCGCGATGAACTCAGCATCCTCAAAGGTGAGCGCGACAAGATTGAAGACCGAGCATCCCAGGTCATAGCTGGCGCTCTCGGTGCCCAACCTGCCAAAAACGACCGTCGAGCAAGCCTTATCAAGTCAGCCCTCCTCATGGCTCACATCACGGAGTACGATAACGTCAACAAAATCGCAGGCATCGAGATCGATCGTGTCGGCAACGTCAACACTGGCGACGTCCTCGGTATCCGTAGGAATTCTGGCATTATTGGACGCCTCACTATCGGCATGATCGAGCGTAACCAAGGAGTCGCTGACCCACTGCCTGGATCATTCATGGGTGGCAACATCGAAATCCAGATTGGCGACGAGCTCATCCTCCCGCCAAACTAACACTCCCACCCCCTACTCTGTAAAAAGCGAGCATCTGCTCGCTTTTTTTGTTGCCCAAGCACCACTGTTCACGGCTACACTCACGGCGTGGATCAGCTCACTATTACTCAACTCAAACAATCCGCCGGCGACTCACCTGTCAGCGCCAGCGTCGATGTCCAACTTCAGGCGTGTATTACCAAGACGACAAAATCTGGAAAGCCCTATTTAGAGCTCGTCCTAGCCGACTCAATTGACCAATTTACTCTCAAAATTTGGGAGAACCTTCCGCAGTTCAAGTCAGCCCAAGAACTACCCGCCGAGTCATTCCTCCGCCTAGCTGGCGATTGGACTCAGAACCAATACGGGCTCGACGCCCAACGCTGGGATTTCCGCCCGCTCAATGCGAGCGAAACCGCCGACCTCCTCACCGGTGACCCAGAAACTAGCGCCCAGCAAAGAAAAGACTGGAAAACAATCACTGAGCTTTGCCTGAACATCGCCGACCCACGCCTCCATGCACTCAGCCAGCTCTTCATCGAGCGCTACGGCCTAAATTTCCAACGGACTGCTGCGGCTAGAAAAAACCACCACGCCCGCCGCGGTGGACTGGTCGAGCACGTTGCGCAAATGATGCGTTCAGCCATGGCTCTCTCGACCGTTTATACTGACCTCAATACTGACCTGATCATCACTGGAGTTCTATTCCACGATTGCGGGAAAATGTGGGAAAACACCTATCCTGAAACCGGCTTTGCCCAACCATTTGACCTCCAAGGCGAAATGCTTGGACACATCCCGCTCGGAATAGATCTTGCTAGCCGGCTTTGGGCAGAAATGATCGACGCTAACCCTAAGGTCTGGAACGACCTTTTCCCTCTGAGCTCGGACGTCCGCATTCACTTGCTCCATCTGATAGCCAGCCATCACGGTACTTACGAATTTGGCTCTCCCACATTACCACGCACTCCCGAGGCCGTCGTCCTGCACCACATCGACAATATCGATGCCAAGTACGAGATGTTCAAGCAAGCATACAACGTAGCGCCTGAGCTAGCTCCTGGAATCCACCAGAAGCAATTCCCTCTCCCAGCGAACCTGGTCACCCCCCTCACCCATTTCCCTAGGGACGCCGAGAATCCGCGCTCAGCCGCTCCAAAAAAGCTAGCAGAGCCAGCCACTGAAACAGTGGTTGAAACTCCAGAGGCTGAAGCAAAACCAACTCCAAAAAAGGAAGCGATAAAGCCTGCGCCGAAGAAAGAACAGAAGCCGGCACCAAAAGCCGAACCAAAGCCCGAGATTACTACAGCTAAAGCGGAAAATAACGAAAAGTCGCCTGATCTAGAAGATCCATTCCAAACCAAGCCGTTCACTGGAGATTTATTCTAAAATCGAACCGGAATTCACTTTTTTAAAACCACTCGATAGTGGGCCTTGCCGTCGCGGAGATACTGGATGGCAGCATTGATGTCATCCATCGCGAACTCTTCAACGACGGGTGCAATTTTATGTAATTTGGCGAAATCTAGCATTTTAGCGATCGTCGCTGGGCTCCCTACTGGTGAGCCCGAGATCGAGCGCTGTGACATAATCAGGCCGAAGGCGCCGATATCAAGCGGCTCGAGAGTCGCGCCGACAAAGTGAAGGCGGCCTTTCGCCGCGAGGGTATTCAAGTAGAGGTTCCAGTCGAGCTTCACATTGACAGTGGAGATGATCAGATCAAATTGTCCGGCAGCGGCCTCGAGGACAGCTGCGTCACGCGAGTTGAGTGTGTCATGAGCTCCCAGCTCCATAGCTTCCGTGCGTTTTGACTCGCTCGAGGTGAAAGCAGTCACCTCACAGCCCCAAGCATTGAGAAACTGGAGAGCCATGCTGCCCAATCCACC
>JBLHPP010000170.1:0-5812 GCA_047624385.1 Crocinitomicaceae bacterium | reverse complement strand
CATTCCCTAACAGACGGCGTCAGTGCACAATCGGCTATGAAGTTTCGTAACCATAGCAAGGGAGGAAACCTGTTCTCATCCATTGGTCATCAACAAAATATGGCTAAGCTTCAGCGGGGGGTGCTGAAACTCAAAAAGGCCATAGACTGGAATTCTTTTAGACCTGTTCTTGAAGAGGTCACAGGCTACAAGAGGGAAATAATTCACACCCCTTTCAAGTTCGATATATTCTAGATTTTCAACGTATTGGAATAATCTGTGGTAGGTACTGGCTTCATCAACCGAGTCTGAACACTGCAACCTGAACACTAATCTCCCTTAATCTCTAAATATGCACATCGCGGGCTTTTGCTCCATCTGCGGGGCCGATCATCTGGCGTTCCTCCATGATATCCATCATACGGGCGGCACGGGTGTAGCCAAGGCGTAGGCGACGCTGGAGTAGTGAGGTGCTGGCTTTTTGCTCGGTCGTGATGACTTCAATACACTTGAGAAGGCATTCTTCGTCGGCGTCTGATACGTCATTTTCATCGCCACCTCCAGAGCCACCTTTCTCTATACTTTCTTGAATTGAGGGCTCGAAGACTTGCTCGGCTTGTGCTGCGCAGTGCTCGACAATCGCTTCGACTTCTTCATCGGAGACGAAGGCTCCTTGAGCACGTTCGAGCTTGGCTGACCCAGGTGGCAGGTAGAGCATGTCGCCCTTACCAACCAACTTGTCGGCTCCTTTGGTATCGAGAATAACCCGGGAATCGAGCGCTGAAGAAACTTGGAAAGCAATCCGACTAGGGATGTTCGCCTTGATGATACCAGTGACGACGTCAGCACGTGGCGTCTGGGTGGCAATGATCAGGTGGATACCTGCTGCTCGGGCCTTTTGCGCTATGCGTGCAATATTTTGCTCCACATCGGCTGGAGCGGTCTGCATAAGGTCGGCCAGCTCATCAATAATCACAACTATATACGGGAAGCGGTCTGGCATTTCGGCCTCGTCATCTTCCATGTCTAATTCATCGTCGTCACCACCACCGATAGGTCCTAGCTCACCATCTTCTAATGCGCGAGCGATTGACTCGATCGCCTCAGGATCTGGTTCTTCTTCCGGAGTCTCATCGACCACTTCTGGCTCAACAACCACAGGCACTTCTTTCTCTGGCCGTGGACGATCATTATAACCGTCAAAATTCCGGACTCCACACTTAGCGAAGAGTCTGTAGCGTTTTTCCATTTCGTTGACTACCCAACGCAGCGCAGCAACCACCTTGCTCGGATCTGTGACGACTGGCACGACTAGGTGAGGCAGCTTGCCATAGATCTGCATCTCCACGACCTTCGGGTCGACCATGATAAAGCGTAGTTCGTCTGGGCTAAACTTGAAAAGAATACTGGCGATGATCGAGTTAATACACACCGACTTACCGGCACCAGTAGCACCAGCTACCAATAAGTGAGGCATCGCGGCGAGGTCGCCGATGACTGTATTTCCATAGACATCTTTACCTAGGGCCAAAGGAATCTTAACCTTCGCCGAGGTGAATGCCTCGTCCTGCAGTAACTCGCGCAGTGGCACAGCGACTTTATTGTCGTTGGCAATCTCGATACCCACTGTGTCTTTACCGGGGATTGGAGCTAGAATATTGATGCGCTCAGCCTTGGTTGCACGCGCTAGGTCTGCCTCTAACTGGCTGATACGGCTGACGCGCAAGCCCGAGCTTGGGTACACTTCGTAGCGGGTGATCGTAGGGCCACGGGTGATGTCGCCAGCAGTGACTTCGACACCAAATGCCTTGAGCGTGTCGACGATTGTTTTCTGAATGCTGAGAAGCTCTTCTTGGTCGATCCCTTCTTCTTCTGGCTCTGATTCATCGAACGCTAGCAAGTCGAAGCCAGGTGTCTCGTAGTTCTCAAAGCCATCGGTCGACAATGAAATAACATCGGGGTTCTGCTTTCTTTCAAATGGTTTTGCGCCGGGCTCGCGCTTATTATTTCTGCGCAGACTGGAATCGATAATTTGTGGCTTTGGAAGTTCCTTGAGTTCCATTTCCACCTGAGGGTTTTTCTTATCCTCTTCAGCTTTATTCAACTTATCCAGAGCGGCCTTCTTCGCTTTGACCTCCTTCGCTCGGTCTTTCTCGCCTTGAGCTTTTTCTTTTGTTTCATTCTTAGCGTTATCACGCTCTAGCTGTCTGGCATTACGTTGGGCCTCGCGGGCGGATCGCTTTCCATGCTTCTCAGCGAGCCGCTCTTTATTATTTGCACGCCTCACGCGCCATTCCTTGAAGTTTGCCCAGCAAACCTTACTGAACTGGATCGGATTGAGCCCGGTCAGCATAATCAGCCCGATCATGTAGAGCATCACGAGAAGAATGATCGCTCCAGTTTTATTCAAAAGGGCTTCTAGCACATTGCTTCCAAGCCAGTAGCCAGCAAATCCACCTGGTTCAAAAATATAATTTCTCTCAGCCCATTCAGTGAGGACCCCAGCGACATTGAGTAAACATGCACCAGTCAGCACAAAGCAAAAAAGCCCAATCACAGTGCGCATGGAGAACTTCGACCCCATGAATGCATAGGCAATTCCTAACCAAAGCATGCCGATCGGTAAAAGATAACCAGCAGCGCCAAAGACTCTGAGAACAAAGAAAGAAAGCAGGGCGCCAACGACACCGATTGAGTTCTCTCGCGGTATATTAGGCTCGTTATCGGTAATCCCACCAATGCCTAGAATAGGTAGATCGTGTGGGGTAAAGGTAATCAACGACAAGGTAAGAATAATTCCCATGCCGATCAATGCTATCCCCGCAACCTCATTGAACCACGAAGGCAAATTGCTCTCTGGTTCTTCTCCACGCACTGTGTTCTTCTTTACTGCCATACTCGATTTTCCTCTAACTTCCTCATTTTTGGGGAGAAAACTACTCCCCAACATCCCAGCCCAAGTAGCGCATGGCAAGCGAGAATTCTTAAGATGGCCTTATTGTTAAGTAACTGCGAAGGAAATTAAGAGCTAATCAGCATTGTGTGGGCCTGCCGAGAGAGGGTTTGGTTCAGCTTATTCGTTCGTATCGTTTTACCCATCATCCACACGCCAAGCCCACCCATCGCAAGAGGGACAATAGCTAGCGGTAAAAAGAGGAAGGCAAAGAATACGGTCATCCCCAGGCAGACAGCACACCAAAGAATCATAAATACGATGAGGCACCCTGATGCTGCGGCACTAATACCACTTAGCAAAACCAAAGAGGCAAATGTTCTTTTTGAGGGCTTTAGGGAAATGCACTACGCGGAAAGCTTTGAGTGCTGGGCGCTTTCTTGATAATTGTAATATGGGTGGTCCTCGCACTCGTTTCGCCACCGCCAGTGATATGAGTGGTTCTGGTAAGATCTTCTACGACACCATGGTGGATTCTGAGATGGTTAGTTGGCTGCATGCGCTACAAATCAAACTGATAGCCGCTCTATAGACCAGTGTAAAAAGCACGCGTGAGTATAGAGCGCGATAAGTTCCTTTGACCACAGAGCTGATCACCACTATAGTGCAATGTCACTTACTTAAGCGTCTTGGTCGTCAATCGACGTACTTGAAGATTTAGACTTCTTGAGGTGTGATTTATCGAGTAGCAAGTAGCTGGTATTAAGTAGATAGCATCTTGATAGATGGAGCGAACAGCCAGTACTACGAAGCAAAATAATGTGTCTCAAAACTCACCAAAATAGTCTTAACTAAGTGCCATTGCACTATAGTCACCCATAAACTTTACAAATCATGCGCATTTCCTTTCTCACTCTCGCCTTTAGTTTCCTCTGCCCTTGGATCGCAAAATCAGAGCCTGTCGTGGTCGACCCTGTAGCAGATGCACCCGCCACTCAGTTCATTCGTGTCGAGCGTGATGACGAGAGCACTCGCCTACAGACGGCAGTCACACGCTTCACCCGCGGAGAGCTAGAGGTCGACCTCATCGGCGCAGTACACATCGCAGATGAATCCTACTATGAGAAGCTCAACACCAGCTTCAAAGCATACCCGGCCATTCTTTTTGAGATGATCGGAGGTGAAAACCTGGGCAATGGCAATGGCATACAAAATGAGGCAGCAAAGCCCGCTGGAGCCCTCGGGTTTTTAGGCGTAGCCTTTGAGAAAATGCAACAAGCCCTCGATCTTAAAGGGCAAAAAGATGAGGTCGACTACAGCGCCGAGAACTTTGTCCATGCCGACCTCACAATTGAAGAATTTACTAAACTCAACCAAGAGCGCGAGCAATCCTTAATGACGTTCATGCTCAAGCAAGCCTTTGCTAAGCCTAGCGGAAACGAGCCAAGCTCGGCTGGGCTGCTCTTAGCATTACTCTCACGTAACCCTGAAAAACTCAAACTCCAGCTGGTGGACACACTGGGCGAAGGAGACACACAGATGGCCAATATCACCGGTGATAATGTCATTATAAATGATCGTAACATCAAATGCCTCGCAGTCATGCAGGACCAAATCGACGCGGGTAAAACTAAAGTAGGTATTTTCTACGGTGCTGCCCACTACCCGGATATGGAGAAACGACTCATCGAGCAGGGATTCAAGATGACTCAGCAAACCTGGCTCGACGCTTGGACCATCCCGAATAAGTAGATCCACTTACTCTGCCCCCTCCGCTATCGCGACCACGCGATGTGTTCGGGCTTTCGACCTTGGTACGTCTGATAATGGGGTGGCGTCGAAGGTCTGAAAGTCGAAGGTCCAGTCAGCAAAGTCTGGTGACTTTGACCTTAGGCTCGGCACTCCAGCGCTACGCCTGACTAATACCACTCATTTACACCTCAATCCAGCTTCGGCAGCCTCCATGGCTTTTGCTATAACGGACTTCCAGAGGCTCAGCCAATATTTCAGTTTTGACGTAAGCAACATTGATGCAGCCTGCCGACATCCCCTTCCCCTCCCAATCAAAGCGCTCACGCACAAGCGCCTCGGTATAGACGTGTCTCTCAGACAACTCCAATACAGCCTCCCAATCTGTGAGCAACTCAGAGCGCTCAACCGTGCAGCGATACTTCACCGGAACAATTTCACCCAGATCCCACAGCTTTTTTTGAGACGCGTGCATCCACTCATGCGCCTGATCTTTCACCTGAGATAGTTGTTTATGAAAGAGTGTTGGAAATAGATAGAAAGCATCGTGAGTGAACTCAAACCCGCCAAGGCCTTCGTGGATTCCGCCTTTGCGGATAATCACATCTTGAGCCCCTTTTGCTAGAGCTTCACAGACCACTAACCATTCTTTAAATGCCACTGCCATGCCCATAGTTAGGCTCAAATCATTGAATTTCCAAGAGGAATTTAACCAGACTGGCTGAGTGTTTGTAGGCTAGGGTGATCCAACTTCTTTACCACAAATGAGGGCTGGGATGATGAAGCTATTTCTACCGCGGAAAATACGAAAGATGCTAAAAGGCTAGGGTGATGAAGACTCTTTACCACGAATGGCACGATAACGAGGTGTGACGGCGGTTTCTAACCGCCTAGTCCATACTTGATATTTTTTGGCTTGGCGGCTGGAAACCACCGCCACAGAAAATTAAGCGCTCCTACTATAGGGTGACCTCCCATTGGCGTCAACCTAAGCACTTAAGGTGATCTATCCTTCTCTGGGCTAAAGTCTTACGTTTTATTCGAACTTCATGTGACAACTCCCTCAGTCGGTATGGATACGCAATATTCATGGAGTCGAGTTGTGATAAACATGAAAGCATCCAGTCCATGAACTTCTCGATGCTCAATTTACACCGTTCTATACTATGGTGTGCAGCTACCACAGCTTGG
>JBLHPP010000169.1:0-5847 GCA_047624385.1 Crocinitomicaceae bacterium | reverse complement strand
ATTAATTCTTTAAATTTGCGAGCTTAGCTCGTTTTTGAAGATAGGCCCCCTTCGGGCTGGAAAGCCTTTCTGCGCAAGGCTGCGTTATTCTTCGTTCACGGATAAAAATCCGCTCACTCATCACGCCTAGCCCCGCTTGAAATTCTTTCCAGCACCACCAACGCTAGTTGCCGGAGGTGCCCTTTAGGCATTCATCTAGTTACTAAATCAACTATTCCTACCATTTTTTGACTATTCAAACTTGGTTACTACAGCATACTCAGCCGCATGCAGATCGAGTTAAATGATGAGCTTCTCATTGGGAAAGGGACTAGAAGATCCTGTTACCAGCATCCGGATGACACCTCATTATGCATCAAAATTTCAACTGGCACCCCAAACAGTATAAAGCAACAAGATCGGGAGTGTGCTTACTATCGCTCGATGGAAAAGCGTTCAGTCGACTTTGGTCACCTCGCCCGCTATGAAGGCACTATCGTGACCAACCGCGGCATCGGATACCTCTATGAATGCATCAAAGATCATGACGGCACCTACTCAGAGAGCCTCAATCACTACCTGCGTAAACACAAAAACCAGCAAGAGGACTTGATGCAGAAATTCTCTAGCCTAGAAGGATACCTACTCGACTACGGCATCCTATTTTATGACCTCAATGGAGGGAATATTCTTTGCCAAAAAGATGCTCAAGATGAATTTCGCCTCGTAATGATTGACGGAATTGGTGAGGTAATTAGCTTCACTTTCCTTAATTTTTTTAAGTTCCACCGCGACAGAACGATAAAACGCAGGTGGCTGCGGGTTGACAATCAAGTCAAACAAAAGCTCGCCCGCTCAAGCTTCGGCACCTAGATAATCCGAGAACGAATACAATATTCATTTGATTATGGAAACCCACAAGCCACTGGAACTCATCATTGGTAATTCCAACAAGCGCTTCTCTGGAGTTACCTCCACGATGCTTCAGGTATTACCACACCAGCAGAAGCACATGCAGCTTGCTGTCATGGGTGCAAACCATCTCCCTAAGGAGTTTCCTAGTCTCAGTTTTTTAGAAACAATCAAGCAGTGCAAAGAATATCTACCGGACGGTAGAAAGCGGGTTTTTCACGCACGTCGTAATGACGAGATGATTCAGGCTATTTTGCTTAAAAAACTATTTGGTGCAAAAATAATGCAGGTCTTTACCTCTACAGCGCAACGCCATCACTCAAGCTTCACCAAGTGGCTGATGAGTCAAATGGACGGGATAATCACCACTTGTGAAGCTGCTGGCTCCTACCTCGACACTCCTGCCGATATCGTCATCCCTCACGGTATTGACCTGAAAACCTATTTCCCTTCGAATGATAAAGCTGAAGCATGGAAAAAACTTGGGCTTCAGGGTGAGTATGGTATCGGAATTTTTGGTCGAATCCGCCATCAAAAAGGACTCGATATTCTTATTGATGCCGCCATCCCACTCCTCAAAGAGAATCCAGCTCCAACCATCGTGATTGTTGGTGAGACAACCCCTAGCCATCAGAACTATCTCGACGACCAGCTAGCAAAAATGCAAAAAGCCGGCCTTGGTGAGCGAATCGTGGTGCTAGGTAAGCGCCCTTTTTCAGATATCCCAGTACTTTTCCGTTCTATGTCAATTATAGCTGCGCTCAGCCGCAACGAAGGATATGGTCTGACGGCCCCTGAAGCCATGGCTAGTGGGACTGCAGTTCTGGCCAGTGAGGCTGGAGCGTGGAAGGAAGTCGTCCGAGAAGGTATCGATGGCTATGTGGTCCCCTGTGACGAGGTAGAAGCCACACGAACGAAGCTGGCCCTACTTCTCTCCGAAGAATGCGAGCTAGAAAAAATGGGCTTAGCTGGACTCCAGCGGATTAAAGATCACTTCACTATTGAGCGCGAAGCTGAGTCTCTGTGTGATTTCTTTAAGAGCCTACAATTGAAGGAATCCTAATACGCAAAACGGCGGGAATCCTCTTCTACGCACTTTGTTTGTCGTAGAGATCTTTGTAGAGATTACAGGTCTCGTAGAGCTCATCGTGTGACCCGTCGCCTACGATACGCCCGCCATCGTCAAACTTGTCGAATACTAAAATACGGCGGGCATCTCGAATTGAACTAAACCGGTGCGCAATCACAAATGTCGTCCGCCCCTCTGTGAGCTCTTTCAAAGCAGCTTGGATCTGCGATTCGCTCTCTGTATCGAGAGCGGAGGTCGCTTCATCCAGTATCAAAATGGGTGCGTCCTTCAAGAAGGCACGCGCTATCGCAATTCGCTGTTTTTGGCCACCAGAGAGGCCATCGCCCCTTTCGCCGACTTCACTTTGATAGCCACCTGGCACCCCCATGATGAAATCGTGAGCATGAGCATGCTTCGCGGCTTCTATCACCTGTTGATCTGTTGCTGTTGGTCGACCAATACGGATATTCTCAGCAAGGGTACCACGGAATAACAATGGATTCTGCGACACCAAGGCTATATTATCTCGGAGATTTCGCTTAGCCACATGACGTACGTCATAGCCATCGACAGTCACTGATCCATCTTTCACATCATAGAACCGTGGAATCAAAGAAACTAAAGAGGACTTACCTGCTCCACTAGGACCGACCAAGGCAACGGACTCACCAGGGCTCACTTTGATGTTCAGTTCACTGAGAACGGGCTCACTATCGTAAGTGAAATTGATATTATTGAAGCATACTTCACCCTGAATATTTTTAAGGATTTTAGGCTCAAGCGGCTCAGGCATATTATCCTCTGCATGTAATATATATTCTACACGCTCCAAGGAAGCTTCGGCCTTGCGGAGATGAGCTGAAATAGCTCCCAGCTTTTTAACAGGTTCATAGGCAAAGTACATAGCCAGGATCACTGGAGTAAAAACCTGTAAGGTAAAGCCTTTCTGAGCTCCTAAATAAATAGCAAAGACAACGCCAAGCGTAGACATCACCTCTACCGAGGGAGAAATCAACCCTTGGTATTTAACCATTTTAAGCTGAAGCTTCCGCATAATAATAGAGTCATTCCGAAATTTTTTCACCTGCCTGTCTTCCATCCCATAGGCACGTATTTCTTGTTGAGAAGCAAGATTTTCGCTCACAGTTGCGGTAATGTCCCCTCCTTTAGCCCGTAGGTCGCGAGCTTTTTTATACAGAGCTTTACCAATATAACGAATGGGGAAAACACAGACTGGAATACTTAAAATAGCATACAGTATAAAGACCATACCATCGATAGTTATAGCCATGAAAATGATAGCACCCACGGCAGAAACTAGTTGCACTGGCTGGATAATCAAGTCGCTCGTTATCTTAAATAGCGCTTGTTTTATATGATTAGTATCCCCCATCACACGCGTAAGAATATCTCCCTCCTTGTTACGCTTGTGGAATGCTAACGGGAGGCGCTGTAAGCGGTCGAATGTCATAATGCGTAGCTCCTCCAGCACAAACATCCCAGCATAACTCATCAAAATTGAGTTTAAATAACGCGCTACGTTTCGAATTAAGAAAATCGCTGGTAGAAAACAACAAGCCACCAGAAGGATTTGATTTGCTGTTGGCGCTCCCATCCCAAGAAACGAGGTCACTTCTAACATCCAACTAGGAGTTTTAGCCACAGCCCCCGTGCCTTGATCTCTAAAGATCAATGGGAATACATATTTAGCGACAAGCGGGAGTCCAGCACCACTGGCAACACCTGCAATCAAACCAAAAATGATCGCAGCAAAGAACTGCAACCTCACAGGCTTGATGAATTTACAATAGGGTAAAAATTGCTTCATAAAATTATTCGGAAGTTTCGTTGTCGAACGAGAAGAACGCAAGCCTCTATAGTAGGCTATTTGGTGTATTCGTAGCGAATAACGCTGAGGCAGTAGAGTGTGGCAGTCTCCACACGGAGTACGATATTTCCCAAACTCACTGGTATGAAGCCACTTTCGACAGCCACATCATATTCAGACTGAGATAAATCACCTTCGGGGCCAACTAGCAATGCAGCGGAAGAGACTTCACTTTTCCTCCATAACACATCAGCCATTGGTTGGCTGCGCGGATCGAGGGCTGCTACTATCTCTAGTTCAGCTTTCTCGCGAGAGCCCACCCAGTCCTCAAATTTGAGAATAGGCTTCACCTCTGGCAACCAATTCTGACCACATTGCTTACAAGCTTCCAAAGCTATTCGTTGCCATTTCTGGAGCTTTTTATCATCAGCCTTCACCACCGTATTCTCAGTGATGAGCGGCTGAATGCTCGCAACACCCAACTCGACAGCCTTCTGCACGATCAGCTCCATATTTCCAGCCTTAGGAATCGATTGGCAAAGATGAAGAGCTAGTCCACGTGGCTGACTTTCGATCTCCCCCTTTTGTTCGAGGAGGACCTTCGCTTTATCGGCGGAGACGATTTGACATCGGGCCGAACGCCCTAGGCCATCGAATACAACGACGATATCGCCAACCTTCTGGCGTAGCACGCGCGTGCAATGGTGCGCTTCATCTCCGGTGAGAATTAGCTCACAAGAAGACCATTGGTCGACAGGGAGATAATAGCGATTGATCGAGTTCATGGAGCAAAGTGTGGAGTGATAAGCTAGAAGTGTGAAGTCTACTTACAAGAAATAGCCCTACTTTTAAGCAATCAGAGTATTCACACTCAGGGGTAGCCGAAGGTCAGGCTCGAATAGTACTTACTTAAGGTGCTTGGACGCCAATCGACGCACTGGAAGACTTAGACTTCTTGAGGCGTGGCTTATTGAGGCGTGGCTTATTGAGTAGTAAGTAGCCAGTATTCAGTAGATAGCATCTTTAATGATGAAACCAATAGCTAGCATGATGAAGAAAAAAAAATGCGTCTCAAAGCTCGCTAAAATAGTCTTAATTAAGAGCCATTGGGGTCAGGGCTGAATGGCTCGGTTTCCCCAAAGTGAAGGATTAATCTCCGCCCTTCATAATTTTTTTTAAAAATCATGTCACAAAAGTGAGCCGACCGGCCAATGAAAGGCAGAACAATGATGTATAGTACCTCCTCTCCAGCGTACTCAATCGTCACACGCAGAAAGCAAATCCCACACTAAATAGATGAAAATACTACCTCTAATCCTCACCACTTTCTTAGCATTCGGAGTAACTCCAGGCCTAACCGCCCAAGATAGGATGGATCCTAAGCCGGCCGAAAAGAAAGCCTACCCAGCCCACTGGGGGAATCCTCCATTGATGCAAACCCTGGATTATGGCCAACTTCCCGGTGGCTATGGTATGGGAAATAGAACACTGGCAAAGTGGATTGCCGAGAACATGAAAGCAGATAAGAAGAATCCAGACAGAGCGAAGAAGGTCATTACAGCCACTACGGATGAAATACAGATTTTGGAAAAGGAGATCGATAGTATGAAAGATTTCATGAGTCGAGCAAGGTTCACGCAAGAGGGATTGATCAAATACAAAGCTAAACTCAAAAAGAAGGAAGACCGGCTAGCTGCCCTTAAGAAGGGGACTGCCGCATCCAAGAAAAATGATGTTCCCTCTTTTGATGAGTGGGTCAAAGGCGGCAAGAAAACCCCCGAGGGTATGATGTTCACAGGTGGCACTCCGTGGTTTAACGAAAGCACGGGGAAGAATCGTTCCGCCAAAGAGGTGTACAAAATACTATTCGGCAAATAAGCCAGCATCCAACGTTCGATGTTAGTCAATGACCTTCCATGGCGGCGCGGACTGAATGCTTACTGGATGCTTACTGGATGCTTACTGGATGAATCAAGGTAAGTGAAATAGATAGTCCTATTCACCGTATTCCTATAAAGAGACCAATCTTTCTTGATTGCTCCTTATCCATCAGCACTCA
>JBLHPP010000168.1:0-5922 GCA_047624385.1 Crocinitomicaceae bacterium | reverse complement strand
ATGGTGGTGGTATGGGCTAGATCGTATTCAGCAAGCGCGTCCTCCAGAGCTGATCTACTTATGAAATCTAAACTAAAATTGGTCCACTTTTATGGCATTGTCGATCTTGGCTATGTGGCTGCAGAAAATGCGATTTTAGTGGCCCGGTCATTGCTCGATGGTGGCGCTGGAATTATCCAGCTTAGGGCAAAGGGCATCGGGCTGGACGAAATCCGAAATTTAGCAAAACAGTTACTGCCGATCTGCCGAGAAAAAGGGGTGCCCTTTATCGTGAACGATTACCCCGCGATCGCGCTCGAAGTCGGTGCTGATGGTGTCCATATTGGCCAAGATGACGGAAGTTTGTCTGATGTGCGTGAACTTGTGGGGGAGGGGATGATTGTCGGCCGGTCGACTCACTCTGCCGAGCAGGCGAAGGAGGCATTGTTAGAGGGTTTTGATTATATCGGCTTTGGCCCACTCTTTCCGACTCCTACAAAGGTGGGTCGTCCAGGAATCGGGATGGGAAATGTGCGGTTAGTGCAGTCGACTGTTGGTCAAGAGATCCCAGTTTTTTGTATAGGCGGAATTCGCCGTGATAATTTAGAGCAAGTACAGAGAGCTGGAGCCCAGCGTGTGGTTGTTGTTTCAGATGTGCTCAGGGCTGAGAATGTGATGGTGGCCACACGCGAAATTGTGGCGCAACTTATGAAGTAAGAATTTTATGAAAAATAAATCAGTAATCGTCGGTGGAACTATCGCCATCGACAATGTGAAAACTCCCTCAGCTGAGGCGAGCAATTTGTTAGGTGGTTCGGCCTCCTATGCGTCTCTGGCGACAACTTTTTACCACGATTCCGTGAATTTGGTTGGTATCATCGGGCACGACTATCCACAGGAGCATTTGGATATGTTGTCCTCACATGGTGTGGATCTCACAGGTGTGGAACGCTCCGAGAGTGCTTCATTCACATGGTCCGGAGAGTACATGGAAAATATGAATGACCGCGAGACCCATGCGGTTGCTCTGAATGTTCTTGAGGGATGGGAAGTAAAAGTCCCGCAGGAGATTTCTGGTAGCCAGCTGGTTGTGTTGGCGAATATGTCTCCAGAGAATCAATTACAGATGTTAGCTGGTTGTGTGAGTGACCAGCGCTATGTGATCGCGGACACGATGGATCTTTGGATCGCTATTGCTAACGAGAAGTTGCACGAGGTTCTTCAGAAAATCGACCTTCTTGTTATCAATGAATCAGAAGCGCGTGAATTCACCAAAACATCTAACTTAGTACTGGCTGGCGAGAAATTATTAGAAAAAGGCCCAGCCCATGTGATTATAAAAATGGGTGAGTTCGGTGCGATGTTATTCGCTCAAAACGGCGATCTTTTCCGTTGCCCAGCATGGCCACTTAAAGAGGTGGCAGATCCTACGGGTGCTGGCGATTCCTTCCTTGGTGGGATGGCCGGCTACTTAGCTAGCCTCGATACGCTAGAGTTCGGTTTCGAACATTTACGCCAAGCGATGGTGCGCGGCACTGTTGCGGCTAGCTTCACCTGCGAAGCGTTTTCCACTCAGAAGCTTCAGTCAATGACGCGTGCTGATTTAGATGCGCGTATGGTAAAGCTGAAAGAGATTTCTAGCTGGTAGAAATAAACTCTTTAGACCTCACTATCGTGAATGATGGTGGGGTTTTTTGTTTTTAAGGAGAAGAGTTTACGCTTCAGTTTTTAAGTGAGGGATGGCTTCTAACAGGCGCTTTGTGTAGGCGTGTTCTGGTTGGTTGAAGACGCGTTCAGCGTCGCCATACTCCACGATTTCTCCTTTATGCATGACCGCTATATTGTCTGCGATGTAGCGTACGACTGAGAGGTCGTGAGAGATGAAAACCATTGTGAGATTGAGATCTCGGCGTAGATCTAACAGCAGGTTAAGAATCTGAGACTGAATAGAGACATCCAGCGCTGAGACGGGCTCGTCAGCGATGATGAGTTTTGGTTCTGGTGCGAGCGCGCGGGCAACAGCGATTCTTTGGCGTTGGCCGCCGGAGAATTCATGCGGGTATTTCTGCATGAATGAGGGGTCGAGTCCGCAGCGTTCCATGAGAACCACGACGGATTCGGTGAGTTTAGCTTTATTTTTTCTGAGCTTTGGGTGGCGTTGTAAGATTGCTTCAGAAAGGGTGGAGAAGACAGTCATGCGCGGGTTGAGCGAGGCGTATGGGTCTTGGAAGATCATTTGGAAATCGAGTCGCCGCTTGCGCACTTCGTTTTTTGGAAGGGTGGTGAGGTTGACGTCTTCCAGAATGATCTCTCCTTCGGTAGCTGGTATGAGCTGCATGATGGTGCGGGATAGAGTAGACTTCCCGCAGCCGGATTCACCCACGAGCCCAAGGATTTCACCGTCAGCAATGGAGAGTGAAATACCATTCACAGCTTTGACTGTGTCCACTTGCTTAGTGAAGATTAGGCCCTTTTTGATTGGGAAATGCGTTTTTACGTCCTTGAGTTCGAGCATGATTTTTATTTGGCTGCGCCAAAGTCATTGGTCAAGAGTCGTATGGCTTGACTGGATTGATGACTAGGCATGTTAGGTTTTACTTATTAGGTTATTCTGTGAAGCGTGATGAAGCGTATAGAAGTGATAATATGGTATACCTAGGCGGTGCTTGGAATTTTAGCTATTAGTAACTACGCCCCCAAATCGCACGGATTTTTGTCGCCTTGCCGGTGAGAACACAAGGAGCTTGTTCTCCGTCTTGCTGATCGAGTGGGAGGCAACGGATAGTGATTTTGTGCTTCTTGCTGAGGGTTTCCTCTTCCTCTGTGGTTCCAGCCCATGGGGTGACGAGCCATCCTGGTGACTCGAGGCTCCAGTGCTTTTCAAAGGTTTCTAGGTCTGAGCAGTTCTGGGTGTTAGCGTCGCGGAATGTTGTGGCGCGTTCGAGCAGTGCGTCTTGAATTTCCTGAAGTGTGTTCTCTACATTCTGAAGGAAGTCTTCTTTTGGTAGGAAAGTTTTTTCCATGGAACCTAGATCGCGGCGCTGGAGGCAAACCTTGCGGCTCTCTAGATCGCGTGGGCCGATTTCGATACGGATAGGTGCGCCTTTCTTGACCCACTCCCACTTTTTGCCGCGGACGTCGCGCTTGTCGACGAGAACGCGGAGTGGCTCGCCGTGGAAGTCTTTGCCTCGCAATGTCTGAGCGAGAGCTTCACAGGCATCAATGACTGCATCGCGTGTGTCATCTTTCGGCGTCACTGGGATGATAATGATCTGTTGAGAGGCCACACGTGGAGGCATAATCATGCCGTCGTCATCTGAGTGTGCCATGATGACTGTGCCTATCAGACGTGTTGAGACACCCCAAGATGTCGTCCATGCGTGCTGTGTGGAGCCGTCGCGTCCAGTGAAAGAGATGTCTTGGGCCTTGGAGAAATTTTGTCCGAGGAAGTGCGAGGTGCCTGCTTGGATTGCCTTTTTGTCCTGCACCATCGCTTCGACGGTGAGGGTCATGTCTGCACCAGGGAAGCGCTCAGCTTCTGATTTCTCACCTGGAATGGTTGGTATAGCGAGGTGCTCACGAAGGAACTTCTCGTAAATGGCATGTATTTGACGGGTTTCTTCCAGCGCTTCTTGCTTCGTTTCGTGGGCAGTGTGGCCTTCTTGCCAAAGAAATTCGGCTGTACGAAGAAACATGCGAGTGCGCATTTCCCAGCGCATCACGTTTGCCCATTGGTTGATGAGGAGTGGGAGATCGCGGTAGGATTCAGTCCATCGTGCGAAAGCGGCTCCAATGATAGTCTCGGAGGTAGGGCGGATGACATAGGGCTCAGTGAGTTTGCCCGCTGGTTCCATCTTGGTGGTGCCGTCTGCTTGCTTGCTCGCTTCCAGGCGGTGGTGGGTGACCACGGCGCACTCGGTGGCAAAGCCTTCAGCGCATTCAGCTTCTTTCTCAAAGTGGGAAAGTGGGATGAGGAGTGGGAAGTAAGCGTTCTGGTGGCCAGTTTTCTTAAGGTACTTATCTAGTTGCTGCTGGATGTTCTCCCAGAGCGCGTAGCCCCACGGCTTGATGATCATGCATCCACGGGTTTCTGAGTTCTCAGCTAGGTCAGCACCTTTGATAACTTGCTGGTACCATTCTGGGAAGTCTTCTGAGCGCGTTGGTTGGATCGCGGTTTTCGCTTGCTTGGCCATATAGAGGATGGTTTAGCGTTGAAATTGCATTTTCGCAAGGGTCTATGGAGCCAAATTTAAATTATTGTGGTATATACATAATGATTCATCTGATCAGATCTTTCATGTTTTTGTATATTTATCCTCGCCAAATGGGGTTAGGCTCCGTTACTTCTAAGGGAAGTCCTATTACCTATGAAAAAACCCAAACTCAAAATGCTGTTTTCAACAGCCGCACTTTTAGCTCTTTCCATGGCCGCGCCCGTGCATGCTCAAGCAGGGAAAGTGGATGCGTCGGATCCTAAATTTGAAAGTATAGAGTCGCCATTGTTAGGCGGCAATACTGGGGTTAAGAAATGGAAGGCTAAAGAATGGCTTGAGGCTGAGGTGAAGTTTAAGGTGCAGATGCCAAAGAGCTATAAAGAAAAGTTTGTAAATAGTGTGACTGTAAAATGGTATGTGGCGATCGAGAATCCATCCGGCAAGGGTTTCATGCTTATGGAAAAGGAAATTGAGTATGTGAATGTTCCTGTTGACGAGGATGTCTACTCTTCAGTTTATTTGTCTCCATCAGCAATCATGAGAATTAGTGGTTCGGACAGCGCTAGTAAACGGGTAGTGAGCCACGTTGGTGGTGAAATTTTAGTGAATGGGACTTCTTTGCAGAGTGATAAGGGTCGTTACTTTACGTCTAAAGGTAAAATAGGCTGGTGGACTAGCGGTAGTCTCTCTCGATACGATAGCATCCCCCTATTGAATAAGAACGAAACACCCTTCAAGTTTTTGTGGTGGGATCGTTACGCGGAAATCAAGCCTGAGCGTCGCTAGGCTTCATTAATTTTTTGGATGGGCTCACTTCACTTTTGTGCGTCCTAGAATACACAATTTAAAACTAATCATACGATTATGGCTGATCCACAGTCTATTATAACACTCAATATTGGCTCGCAGACAGTGAGCATGGGGCGTTTCTCTCGCTCTAAGAACGGAGGCTTGATCCTAAAGGGCTACGAGTCGTCAGGGATTCTTGCTGATCCATCTGCTGAGATGACACGTCTTCCGCAGGTGCAATTGGCTGTGAGCGAGCTATCTAGTAAGTTAGGCCTTAGCAAGGATAAGGTCGATTACGCGATTTCAGGGCAATCAGTCTTCACCCGCTTTGTGAAGTTGCCGATGTTAGAGGACGATGACCTCGAGCAGTTGGTGACATTCGAGGCTCAGCAGCATGTGCCATTTCCTATCAATGAAGTGATCTGGGATTGGCAGTTGCTCGAGTCTCCAGGCTCTGAGCGTGAGGTCGTTCTGGTTGCTATCAAAGGGGATGCTCTGGATGATATAAATGACTGTGTTGCTGACTCGGGTCTTAAGACTGGAGATGTAGACACAGCGCCAATGGCTCTAGCCAATGCATTTCTCTATAACTACGGAGATATTGAAGAGACTAGCCTTTTGATCGATATCGGAGCTCGTACTAGTAATCTTATTTATGTCGAAGGTAAGCGTGTGTTTACCCGGAGTATCGCTATCGGCGGAGCTGCGATCACAAGTGCTATTTCTAAGGAGTACAATGTGCCCTACATCGAGGCTGAGTCCCAAAAGGTGTCTAATGGTATGGTGGCTCTCGACACACATCATACATCAGGCATGGATGAGCTCACTGGAGCACTGGCATCCTGTATTCGAACTTCTCTCAATCGTATGCCCGCGGAAATCGCGCGGACCACCAATTTTTACCGTAGCCAACATGGCGGCAGCGCTCCTACCCGAGTCT
>JBLHPP010000167.1:0-5929 GCA_047624385.1 Crocinitomicaceae bacterium | reverse complement strand
TACTTATTGCAGTCAAAAGCTACAAAGAAAAGGTAAAGGTGAAAATGGATGCACGTGGTGAAGGCGCTAACTTGAAAAGTGAAGTTGTCTACTACCGCATGGATTATTTCTACTACTCACTCACTCCATTTATCTTAGGCTTCATCATCGTCGCCTGTGGATGGATGTCACCAGCGACTCGATGGGGTCGTGGTTGTAATCGTGTGGCTTGGGTTTTGTTAGTGATTGGTACCATCTTAGTTGTTGCTGGCATCACTCACCGAAGCGTCCTGATGGGGCGCCCTCCAGTAGGAAACCTTTACGATACTATTTCCTTTATCACGGCTATAGCCATATTGGTGCTAGGCTTTATGGAATACGTCACGAAGCGTGGTGTCTGTCTAGGACTTGCGTTCTTCCTCGCTGCGACTGGTATGTTCCTAGCTATGTGGTATGAACAGTCGAAAGGGGTCGATCCTATGAACCCTCTGATTGCCGTCTTACGCTCTAACTTCTGGCTGGCCACACACGTGACAACGATCACGATTGGCTATGCTGGAGGCTTGCTCACAGCTGGCCTTGCGCACATCTATATTTTCGCACGTATCTTTAATGTCGATGAAGGAGATAAATCCTTCCGCCGATTCATGACGCGAATTGTCTACGGTGGTGTTTGTTTCACACTTTTCTTTAGTCTCGTAGGAACCATCCTTGGTGGTGTCTGGGCTAACGATTCTTGGGGCCGCTTCTGGGGCTGGGATCCAAAGGAGAATGGTGCGCTCATCATTGTGCTCTGGAGCTTGATTATACTTCACGCACGCATGGCTGGCTACCTCCGTGAATGGGGTATTCACATCTGTGCAGTTGTAGGGTCTATATTTGTGACCTTCTCATGGTGGCACGTTAACTTCCTCAGTATTGGACTTCATTCATACGGATTCTCAGGTAGTGAAGCACTCAATGCAATCTGGGCATTCTACATCCTCGAGTCGGTTGTTGTCTTCATTGCGCTTGGTTATGCCATCAACGAAATAGCCAGTAAGAAACGGAAGAAGCTGGAAAAAGTAGCCAGTAGCTAGTGCGATAAACCGCTTCTACCGCGAATGGCACTAATTTTACGAATGGTCCCAAGCTGATGGGTGATACTGATCTAACGCGAAAGAAACGTAAGCTTAAGATGATTGTGGCGAGTGTCACACCGAGAGCTGTCGGAGCTGCTCGGGGAACGGGCATGTGTCGCAGTCACTGGTGTCTTCTAGACAAAAGTCTTGGTAGATCTGTAATAACGCTTGGTGTTGCCATGCCTTTTTTAGGAACTGCTTCTTGTCGTGGCGCTGGCCGAAGAGTCGGGTGCTAACGCGGTTGATAGCTTCGCTGGTGGCTGGAGCTGGCAATTTGAGGTAGTGGCTCCATGCGCTGGTGTCATTCTGGATGATGCGTAGGGGAAGCAGGTGATTGATGAGTAAATCACGAATTCTGTCCTTACCAATCAACGCGAGCCGCCTGTCAACCCGCTTTGAGACGAGGGTGTAGTGGTGGTTCCAAAATGGATCATCGAGCTTTTCCAACCAGTCGATCAAGCTCTCAGTTTGCTCTGAGAGCTTTCGGAAACTTGGCCAATGCTGTGCGATGTGTGCCAGCGCTGCGAGCCGCCTTTGGGGGTGATTGATCGGGCGGATGCCTGTGCGAGTCCACTGGATTGCTCTCGCGTCGCTGAGTTCGTGCTCGCTGCGGTGTTTCCACCAAGTTTTCCAGAGGTCTTCTAACCAACGCTGGGAATCATTTGGAGCTTGCTCGTGAATGTCTGGATGAAGGAAATTGGCAATACCGAAGAGGAGAGGGGCTGCCAGGTCTGTGTGTTGCCGTAGATACTCAATCGGCATGCGCTGGGCGAGCTGTGACATTGCTTGCTTGTTTGGCCGGTATCCCAGAGTTTCAGCTAGAGCTATCCAGAGTGCTTGGTCTTTACCGTGAGCTTCGCGGACTAGTTGCAGTCGTTTCGCTTTGAGTGCACAGCGGTGCTTTGCGGCGGCGAGCATGACCAGCTCAATTGCATCAGCGGCCATGTGCTCTAGCGGCTTATAGCACCTTCCAATACTTGCTGTGGCTGTGGCTCGCTTAGGATATTGCAGGGCATCTCTTACGATAGAGTCGGGGATGACTACTTTAGGGATGTCTGTGTGGTTTTCAGAACGCGTAAAGTGCTGATGCTCTGTATCGCGGAATATGACGTGAAGGACGACATCATTGAATGCGGGGTTGATGTCATGGCCGTGAGTTTCCCAGTCGTTGGCGTTGGTGTCTAACTCAAGCGGGCCTGAGTGGATCTCGCCATCGATTTCAATAGCTGTGTGGAGAAAGTCTGGGCCGGCTGTACGATTCCAAAAACCAAATTGCCGGATAATGACAGCTCTACCATCAGTGGTCGTGAATTTCCTGCCGAATTGTCCATTAAACCATATAGCCTGCAGGCTGATTTCGTCTGGGAGATCGAGTGGTGGGTCTTCGGCTAAGCGGTTTCCATAAACGTCTAACAATAATTGGGAGTAACTGCGCATGTGAGTCCTTACTTCTTAGATGGTTGCTTTTTTCTTGGTTCTGCTGGCGGTGGCGGTGGGGGGGTGAGAATGTTGAGCATTGCTATGATTGGCTTGCCAGATGGGTGTTTCTCTCGGCCTATAAGTGCTTCCTTGAGAGTGCCAATCGCGAGCTTTTTATTGTTTTCCCCTACGTACAGCTTTGCGAGGTGAAGGGCGATCCGCACTTTGTCGCTGCTCGCCTTGTATTCATTCATCGCTAGATGAAACTGGCTCGTTGCGCCTTTTGTGCTGCCGCGGTGGAGTTGCCAGAGGCCGATGGTTTCATAATAACGTGCGTCAGTTTTTTGGATGGCAGCGGTGGTGAGTTTCTGAATGATACGGTCTGAATCAGACTTCCATGCTCTAAACGCGAGGTTGACCGAGCGATAGAGCTTGTCTTCGTCTTCTATCACTCCCGATCCATCGAGTCGCTTGAATGGCTGATAGAGTGGGTCTCCAATCGCTAGATTTTGCCATGAGAGCACTGGGATTGCCATGCTGGCTGCTTCGATGAATGTGAATCCTTCGACCAAGCGATCGTGGAGAATGTCGAAGTGATGCGTCATCTGTAGGTAGGGTTCGTAAACATTTCCTACCGTGGCTGCAGCGCCTTTACTTAGAATAGGGCCCACCCATTTTGTGTTTTTATTACGCAGATCATTGGCGCTGAATGAATGTAGGTGGATGGCTACTGCGCCGCGTTTGAATCTGAAATCAGGATTGAGAAAAGGGCCGTTGACCGCACCAGTGTACCAACCGTAATAAAGGCTGACATCGCGCATCGGGTAATTAGTCAGGTAGGTGTGTTTATTTTTGTCGATGGTCGTCGGGATTCCATTTTGCCAATTCAGTGCGTCGATCTTTTTGATCCAGTCATCACCGATCTTATAAGCCCCACCTTTGAAAGCTAGATCTAGGTAGCTCATTCCCCAGAGGCCTTGCTTTTCAGTGGCGATGGCGTCATCGATCAAGCGCTTGGATGTTGCAAAGCCTGGACCGTCGATGCGGCCAACCATAAAGTAGGGTGTGAGCTCTCTGACTGTGTTGAATTCAGATTTTTTCTTGAAGTACTTGTTCGGAATTGGACCTTGGATTGGCAGGCCTTGGATGCCAAAGACCGCGAGCTCGGAGTCGACCGCTGCCGAGTTTGCGCGCTGAGTGATGTGCATCTTATCCGACTGCTCTTTCGGGATTGCTTGGTTTTTAATACCAAAAGGCATGCCATACATACAGACGAGTAGTCGTTTTTTGTTTTCTACAGGAAGAGTAAAGCCGTCTTTGGTTTTGCCTAACTTCCACCATTTATTTACTTGGAAGTGTCTGCGTAGAGGATCTTGGATAGTAGTGATGTACTCAGCGCGAGAAATGTGTCCCTTGTTTGGCGTGTCTAATCCAATGATGTTTTCTTTGGGAATAGAGCGCTGCTGTGCATAGTAAAATGCCAACTTTGAAGATTCAGCATTATTGGTATTATAGAGGATTACGACAAAGTTCGGGTCGATGCTGGGCTTCGCCTGCAGCATGGAACTAAAGGCAATGAGTAATAGGAATATTCGCGGTAGCATAACGGAGGCTTAGGAAAGAGTCAGAGTGTCGTAAGCGAATCTTATATTAGTAGGTAATCTTGATTCTTCTAACAAATAATCAGTTTCGTGTGAAATATGTGTGAGCCAGGTTTGTTTCGCCCCGACCGCCTGAGCAATTTCAATAGCTTCTGGGAGTGAAAGGTGAGTAGGGTGAGGGGTAGGTCTGAGGGCGTCTATGATGAAGTGGTCGAGCCCTTCGAGTAGAGCCAGGGTGGTCTCCGGGATCGATTTAGCGTCAGGAATGTAGGCGATGCTTGGCTGGCCTGCTTGATCTAAGCGAAATCCTATGGTTTTGACCGAGCCGTGTTCGACCGGCAGGGGCGTGACCTTAGTCTCTCCTAGCATGAATGGCGCAGCTACTGGATGGGCTGCAGGTTTGATGTATCCTTTGTAGATATTCTCAGAAGAAAATGCCCACGCGTAGATTCTGGAAAGTTCGTCTAGACAACTTTGGCTCGAGTACAATGGCAGTGGTGAGTCGCGTCTCCAGCAAAAGGCGCGAAGTTCATCAAACCCTGCGGTGTGATCGAGATGGCAATGGGTGTAGAGAACTGCATCCACTTTGCGCAAGTTGTGACGCAGGGCTTGCTGGCGGAGATCCGGCCCCGAGTCTATGAGGATAGAATGAGTGCCAGTCTGAATGTGTACCGACGAGCGCATTCGATCATTCTTGGGATCGTCTGAGCTGCAGCTGGGGCAATCGCAGCCAATGACCGGAATGCCGACCGAGGTAGCTGTGCCGAGGAAAGTGAGAGTCGTTTTCAATATGCTTTGAGCATAGAGGTGAGTAGCACTGATTGAAAAGAGTGATTTCTCAGAGATGTGCAGTTGCTATGTGCCGCGGGGCTTGCATACTCAATCATATCTTAAATAGAACGCATGCTTACTCATATTTCCATCAAGAATTTGGCTTTAGTTGATCAACTCACTTGGCAGCTCGGTAAAGGACTCATCGGTGTGACCGGTGAGACTGGGGCTGGTAAGTCGGTGATAGTGGGGGCTTTAAAGTTGGTTTTAGGCGAGCGCGCTGTGAAAGGAATGATTCGTACCGGTGAAGTCTCATGCACTGTGGAGGCGGTGTTCGAGCTAGAAAAATTAGACCAGGTGAATCGGCTGCTAGAGGATGCTGGCGTCGAGCCCTGCGATGGCAAGCAATTGCTTATCCGAAGAGTGATAGGTCAAAGCTCTAACAAGCAATTCGTCAATAACTCGCCCGCAACATTGACCGTCCTTAAAAACCTTGGTGACCATTTAGTCGATCTTCACGGCCCACATGACCACCAATCATTACTTTCAGTAGAGCGTCAGCTTTCCATGCTCGATGCCTACGCAGTCGCGCAAAATGAGCGCGAGGCTTATCGTTCGATTTATTTTGAATGGAGAAAAAAGCTTACCGAATTAGAGAGCCTCCAAAAAAGCGAGCAGGCAAACGAGCAAGAGATAGACCTTCTAAGATTTCAGGTAGAAGAAATTGATGTGGCTGACATTCGCCCTCAGGAAGAGTCTGATACCGAAGATCGTTATAAGCGTGCCTCGAATAGCTCAAGGCTAGTCGAGGGGAGTGGCCAGATTGCTGGGATTTTAGGGCGTGAAGTCAATGAACGACTCTGCGAAGTCCAGCGGCTTGCGCGCGAGTTAGAACGGCTAGACCCTGCAGCTGTTGAATTGTTAGGCGGTCTAGATTCAGCTTTGGTAGAGCTCCAGGAACTAGAGCGCAGCATGGCCGACTATACTGAAAATTTAGAGACTGATCCAGCCGAGGTGTCTGCCCTGGAAGAGCGCATT
>JBLHPP010000166.1:0-5960 GCA_047624385.1 Crocinitomicaceae bacterium | reverse complement strand
TGATACACATACGACTATAAGGTGGGGAATGCGTGTATCAATCTGGTGTCCTTTCGTCATCCAGCACACAAATGATTCTGGATTTATTGAAAGATTCTAACGTCCCTAACGCTGTTGTAAAAAAAAATATAAGGATAAAGGATTTCTTTTTTCTCAAAGCATTCCTGAGAAAAATCGCCAAAAATTGAGAAATATACTCTCGTTGAACTGATTTACCCTCTTGGGTGAAACTGCTGATGGAGCCCCTTCAGCCGCTTTTGATCAACATGGGTATAGATTTGGGTCGTGGAGATATCTGCGTGGCCTAACATTTCCTGAATCACTCGCAAATCAGCACCATTCTCCAGAAGATGTGTGGCAAAGCAATGGCGGAACAAGTGCGGGTAGATTTTCGTTTCTATCCCAGCATTACTAGCCCGCTGCTTTACGATAGACCTCACTCTATCTGTACTTAATGGCCCTCCCCTAACCGAAATGAATACGTGCGAACTCGTTTTCGAAGTCACCAGCCCGCCACGTTCAGCCCGCAGATACATCTCTATAGCATTTCGAGCGGCATCCCCCACTGGCACAAGTCGCGTTTTATTTCCCTTACCTGTGACTCGCACCACTGCCTCATCTGCGTCATAATGTTCTAGCCGTAGTTGGCAGAGCTCAGATAAGCGCAGGCCAGATGCGTAGAATAATTCTAATAACGCGCGATCGCGTTTTCCTAAGCGTTTCATCGTATCGATTGACTCCAACAGCGACTTAAGCAATTCCGCTGAAACAGTTTCAGGTAAGTGGCCTTCGACTTTTGGAGCAATCAAGGGCTCAGCCACATCAGCGATAACGAACCCTTTACTGGAGAGATAGCGAAAAAACACTTTTAGATGTACCACTAGGATCCTCAATGAGGAATTTGCTAAAGAGTCTTCTTTGCGCTGGGAGACAAAGCTAGCTAGCTCCTCAACTCCAATATCTTGCAGCGGATGAGAAGCTTCCTCAGCCCAGTGACTCAAAGCTTCTAGGCTTTGCCTTACCGATGTTTGATAGGCTTTGGAGAGACCTCGCTCGACCGCAAGGTACATAATGAATTTTTCAATCTCCCCTTTCATAAAAAACTACTTGATAGCTGCCAATATTTTATCGTGAATCCCGCCAAATCCTCCATTACTCAAAACAGCTACAACATCGCCGGACTTAGCCTCACTCGCAACGTGAGCCACAATCTCGTCTACCGATTCAAAAAACCAAGCAGGAGTACCCGTCGCACTCACATCTGTGATCAATTTCTCAGGGGACAAGCGATCATCCATAGCGACTTTCTCCGGATCAGGAACGCCGGCAACCACTGCCTTGTCGGCATTTGATAGGGCGGTGGCTAATTCATTCTGGAAAATATTACGTCGCGTCGTATTCGAGCGAGGTTCAAAAACCACCCAGAGATCATTTGGTGCATACTTCTGACGCAGCGCATCAATCGCTAGCTTAATAGCTGTCGGGTGGTGGGCAAAGTCGTCAACAACCTTCACCCCATTCTTTTCGCCGCGCAACTGCTGGCGCCTGGCTATTCCTTGGAAGCTCATCAAGCCCTCACGAATTGCATCAGCAGAGACTCCGACAAAAAGCGCAGAGCATACTGCCATAGCGGCATTGCGCACATTGAATTCACCTGACATTGGGATACAGTAGTCCTCAGCATTGATACTAAAATGGCTCAGTTCACCTGAATATTTAACATTCTCGATGCGCACATCACAGCTCTCAGAAAAACCCACTGTCTGGGTGGGAGCGGGAGCGCCCACAGCAACTTCTAGGCAATTCGTGTCATCACCATTGATGAACGCCACGCCTGAGCGTGGCACGATGTTGAGTAGCCGACGAAATGTTAGCTTAATCTCATCCAAGGAGTCATAGATATCCGCGTGATCAAACTCGATATTATTCACCACCACCACTTCAGGTAAATAATGTAGAAATTTGGAACGCTTATCAAAAAATGCGGTGTCGTATTCATCTCCCTCCAAGACAACAAAATCAGACTCAGTGAAGCGGGCTCCTTGACCTAGGTTCGTAGGAATCCCACCAATCATATGGCTCGGATTCACTCCCGCTGACTCTAGCATCCATGCAAGAATAGATGCCGTGGTCGTCTTTCCATGGGTGCCCGAAACCACTAGATTCCTCTTACCTCTCAGAAAGTGCTCTTTCAGCACCTCAGGTAGGGAAACGTAGAGCAACTTCCGATCAAGCGCGGCTTCAGCCTCCTCGTTACCGCGACTCACTGCATTGCCAATGACAATTACATCGGTATCCTCAGGGATGTTATCGGCAGCAAAACCTGCCGTTAGCTCCACCCCTTGTGACTCCAGAAAGGTAGACATCGGTGGATACACATTTTCATCTGAACCTGTAATTTTGTAACCACGGTTTTTCATCGCCGCAGCTACCGACCCCATCGCTGTCCCGCATACTCCCACAAAGTGGAAATTCTTCTTATCGCTCATATTACTTGTTCCTCTAAAATGATGGTGCAGCGACCGTGCCGCTGTCTGTCTCTTCCTGACGATTCAGGAGGATTCGATCCGCAATATCAGTCACCATTTGCTCTAAAATCAATCGCAAATGACTACCCGGACCATAATCAGCTGGTGCTATGTTGCGCACACGGTCAGATTTAGTGCTGAGTTGATAGCATTTCTTGAAACTTTTACGGCTTTTATCCTTCGGATTATACACAGCAATCGCATTCCCGCCATTGCGCTTCATCACGGTAAAACAAGGCACATCCGTAGGGCCGTCTCCTAAATATATCATGTTAGAAAATGGAATGGGCCGCAATTCCTTCGGCATGTGATCATTGACATCTTGGTCGTGGTTCAAGAGGCCTTTATTAATTCTAAATAAGTACTGGGTCTTCGTCGTGTGTGAAATCGCTCGTTTAGGAAAACTAATCACACCACTTTCATCTTCACCGTACTCACAGCCATAAATCTGTTTAAAATGCTTCGCGATTTTACAACCATCCATCAAAGCCTTCAACCCAGAGGAAACAATGTAATGCTCAATTTTTATACCCGCCGCATGGTGGGCCTCGCTGAGACATGCTCCATCAATCTCATCAAACATTTCCGGTAGACCAGGGAAGAACGATAGATTCCTCCCTAGCTCGGTGAGTCGCGCATTGGAAACTCCATCCATTGCCAAAACATCTAATAAACATTTCAGGTAGGCTAGTTCACCATCCCACTTTTGCTCGGTAACTAGCGCATTACACTTGTCCCAGAAGGAAGCTGGGTTGATGCCGAACTCTGGGAAAATCACATCATCTTGCATGAAGCTCGGGCTGAGCGTTTGGTCGTAATCGTAAACAATCGCAATTGTGCTTTGGGGTATGGCCATAAATGTAATACCTTAATAATCAACAAAACCTTAGTGTGGCAATCATATTTGCTTATTCTTAGTCAATAGATGCTTAAACTCTCTCCCCCCTTTTACTTCCGTCTTTCACAGCAACTTGTACGGGTCAAATTGAGTCACATTGATGTTTCTTGCCTTTTTAGAAGAAAACTTTATGCCTCTGTGTAAGATTCCTTTGTTATCAGACTTATTCAAACAGGAGATTCTCCCAACAACGACCAACTCTATGATCAAAAAAACTATATTACTCAGCAGTCTAGCTATTGGAGCAAGTGCGCTGGTTTCAAACGCTGCCCCCGAAGCCACGACAAGCGATAGCAAGTCCGATAAAACCAACGTTCTCTATGTGACTCACGAGCCCGGTAAATATCACAAGTACACTCCCCAGCGCGAGATCTTCCAGGAAATTGCTAAGAAGAACAACTGGAACCTCACAGTAATCTCAGGTAGTCACAAAGATGTAGAAACAAAACTCGCGACCGATCCCGATTTTGGCAAGGGCTCAGACGTCATTGTCTATAACATCTGTATGGCTGGTAGCAAGAGTCTCGATGCCCCACACAACATCATTCAACAAACTAAGGAAAAAGGCATCCCAGCCCTCCTCGTGCATTGTTCCCTGCATAGCTTTTGGGTGACGTACAAAGAAAAGGGCCAAGACGCCGTCCACGCTGAAGGCGCTAACCCTAAAGCCAAGACCAAGTCTAGCGTCCTCGCAGAGTGGAAAGCTGCCAACCCAGGTGTGGATTTCCCAGCATGGCCTAACATGACAGGTATCGCATCCACTTCCCACGGCCCTAAAAAGCCAATCTTGGCTACGCCAGTTGACGGATTGCACCCGATTTTCAAAGGCGTTGATAGTGGATACACTACTGCACCCAAAGCCGAGCTCTACAATAATTTCATCACTGCTGCCGAATCGAAGAGCACCAAAACCCTTCTCATTGGCAAGCAAGGGAAAAAGGAAGCAGCCATTCTTTGGGAGCACCCCGTTGGCAAATCAAAGGCAATTTCCTTCTCTCTCGGTCATGGCCTTGAGGAATGGAATCAACCAGAATTTCAAACAATCCTTGCTAACTCAGTGAATTACCTCGCTGAAGGTAAGTAAGTTTACTTCTATTTTCACTCACAATACCGCATCCATCATATGGATGCGGTATTTTTTTGCCCCATCTAAAAAGCCCTCCCTATGCTTAATACCACTTAGTGAATCAAAAGAACTAATGCTGGAGTGATTTTTTGATCCCTCAAGGCTAGACGAGGGCCGCGCAAACTTTTTTCTGTAAAAGTGGCTTATGATTTTATCTGAAGGTGCTTTTTTTTGTTTATTCGATTTGGTTTGTGTTAGTTGAGAGTGAGGTAGGTTTTGCCGGTTTCCCAAGTTTCTGAGATCTCGATGAGGATGCCCGTGACTAGTCGCAAGAGCGATTCTTCGCTCGGGAATAAGCCTACGACACGAGTTCGTTTCTTGATTTATCCGTTGACGTTTTAGCAGGCGTTAGATGTCCTCATACGCTTTCTGTGGGACTCTGGTAGGGTGAAGACGGTAAAGCCTTCGGATAGGTTCTCCTCGGCCCAGATGGCGAGTTTTGGCTGACTTTCGCTGTAAACCTCTACGAAGTCACTGAGGCGTTGCTTGGCATGCTCGAGGTTGTCGGCGTTGAATACGACTTTGATGTCTGAGGCCACCTTGCTTTTGAGGTGTTTTTTTTAACGTATTCTTGGGCATTTTGCTGAAGGTGGAACTGGCAACGCTGCCAGGGTACCGAGTTCAAGGTGGCTTTTAGCGCGGCTTTAAGGCCGCTGTGTGCGTCGGAGGTGACTGTGTCGGGCTGGCCTATACCTCGCGCCTTGAGGCCGATGAGGAACTCCCTCCAGTGAACCTCCGCCTCTGATAGGGCGCAACTGACGCCGAGGATCATCCGCTTGCCGTCGCTACGGCGGACGCCGTGAGCTATCAGAGTGGCGCAGTCGCGAACAACTCCATCAATACGAACTTTATAGTAGGTGGCATCAACGGTGAGGTAGGCTATGTCGGGCAGCGGTCGGGGGCGCCATTTTTAAAACTCTACATCGAGCTGTTTGTTGAGGTTTGATACTTGGCCAGAGGATACGTTGAAACCACACATTTGCTCCATGACTTTGGTGACGCGCCGAGTGCTGACGCCCTCAACATACATGGTGGCAATGGCCGATTTGAGAGCTCGCTCACTATGCGATCCTTTTTCTAACAGTGACGTGCGAAATGGTTCGTCGCTCTCGCGAACCTGAGGGACAGTAAGCTCTAAGGCTCCAATGCCGGTATGAAAAGTGCGAGATTTGAAGCCATTGAACGTGAGCTGGTTGACGACTCATCTTTTCAATGCTTACGTGGCTAATTCGGCGTCTAATCGAATCACTCAAGGTACTTTGGCTTATAGCACTTAGATGGGATGATAGAGTTTCAAATAGCTTTTCCATACTCAGCACTACCTTTTTTAACTGGCTGAGACGAGCTGCTAGATTGAATCCTATTAACTGTTGGATCAGAGCTGCCAGAATCAAGGACTCGTAATGAT
>JBLHPP010000165.1:0-6004 GCA_047624385.1 Crocinitomicaceae bacterium | reverse complement strand
CTGACTTCGTGTCATCGAATTCCTTTTTCCAACGCACTAAGGCTTTGGCCAGCGGGTAGCTCTGCTTCTTATTCCCACTGACAAGTACTGCTTCAGGGTGACAGGTCGCTTTGTAAGCTTCGAAGTCACCGGTTTTCACTGCGCGCGAAATCTCCGCCCAATAAGCGTCGAGTTCCGCTTTCAGTCCCGCGTCAGTTTCCTTCACTTCGGCATGTAAACTGAGCGGAAGGAAGAGGAGCAATAAGAGTAGGTATTTCATTATCAATTTTTAGTTCGGTTTTTTTAAGGAGAGAGCGTTGGTCGATGCGATTGTGGCAAGATGCAGCAGTAGCATGTGAGAGGAGGGTAGCGATTTACAGGATTTTTTTTAACTACGTAGCGAATACGTATTCTCCAAGATTTCGAGTGAGCCATTGTTGTTGGTTGTTTATCAGCGCGATGCTTTTGGATTTACAATGCTTGAGAGCAAGTTTAGTAAGATAACAGAATGATCTTATTTTGTTACTTTCCTAAAAAATGGAATCGCCCGGCGGCCACTATGGCTGTGATTGTTTTTGGAATAGCAACGATCCTCACAGCTGAATCGGCTGAACCCGGTGAGGGTTTAACCAAGGGGGCGCTCGATGGGAAACGCTCCCATGAAGCGGTCCAGTTGGTTGGCAAACGGGGTCATATCTTGATTCCTGAAGAGGAAGAAGTGAAGAGTCAGTGGGTGTTTAAAGACGGCGTGCTGACGGCATCACCGGAGAACGATAGCCTAGTGACACCTGATTCATACACCGATTTCAAAATGCATGTTGAGTTCAATGTGAACAGCGTGCCCGGTGTCGGTTCGGAGCAGAATGGAAATTCAGGGGTCTATATCCAGCAGCGATACGAACTACAGATTCTCAATTCCCATGGAATAGCAGCAGAAGATTACAAGGCGAGTTATGCCGGCAGCCTTTATAAACAGAAAAAGCCAGACAAGCTTGTTTCCAAACCCGCAGGAGAATGGCAGACCTACGATATCATTTTCCGTGCTGCCCGCTTCGATAGGGATAAGAAAGTTGCCAATGCTCGGATCAGCGTGAAGCACAATGGAGTGCTCATTCATGATGATTATTCGCTCACTAACAAGACTGGGAGAGGAAAAAAGGAAGGGCCAGAGCCATTTCCTATCAAACTCCAGGGACATGAAAATAAGGTGAAATTTCGCAATGTCTGGATCCAGCGTCTAGAGCTAGAGCCAGGGAAGAAGGATACGCCAAAAAAAGGCTACACCTACGTAATTCCTTTCGATAAAGCTCCTCCAGCACCAGCGCTCAGCCCTAAAGAAGCGCTCGGCAGCTTCCGCATCCATGAAGACTTTGAAATCAGCACCGTAGTCAACGAACCCGAGGTGCAGAGTCCTTTAGCTCTAAGGTTCGATGGTGATGGTAAAATGTGGGTGGTAGAAATGCGGGCCTACATGCTAGATGCCAATGGAACAGGCGAGGAACAGCCCATCGGGAGGATATCCATCCACGAAGATACCAATCATGACGGAGTCTATGACAAGACCAGCGTTTTCCTGGATGGACTGAACCAGCCAAGATCCATCGCTTTCTATAAAGACGGTATCCTTTATGGCGGGCACGAGAAGCTCTACTTCGTTGAAAATATCAACGGCAAGGCTGGTAAGATGACCGTGATCGATGAGAATTACACCCAAAAGGCAAATGTGGAGCACCGCAGCAATGGCCTATTCCGTGGTCTCGATAACTGGATTTATAACGCCAAATCAGATTCCCGCTATCGGGAAATAGATGGCAAATGGGTAAAACAAAAAACTTCTATGCGTGGTCAGTGGGGTATCAACCACGACAACTATGGGCGTCTTTATTTTAACGAAAATTGGGTTGGAGTCAGAGCGGACCAGCTGATGCCGAACACGCTGAGACGCAATCCCAATTACCTTCTAAATCGAGGGCACACCTCACAGATTTCCTACCGTGATAAGCTTTACCCAGCACGCATCACGCTCGGAGCAAACCGCGGAGGCGAAGGTGACCTTGACAAAAATGGACACCTCAAAGCTGCCACAGGAGCTGCGGGAGCCATGGCGTATCGGGGTGATCAGTTTCCACCAGAATTCCGTGACACCGCGCTTTTCTGCGAACCCGTAGCTAACATCATTCGCATGGTTCATGTGAGCCGCAAAGATGGACTTCTTTCAGGTGAGCACCTTATGGGAGAGCGTGAGTTCCTCGCCTCCACAGATGAGCGGTTTCGCCCAGTGAATCTTTTCAATGCTCCGGATGGGACAATCTACGTCACCGACATGTATCACGGGATCATCCAGCATAAGCATTACCTCACCAAATATCTGCGTGAGTACATCATGCACCAAAAGCTCGAAGACCACCCGCGTCTAGGCAGAATTTACCGGATAAAATACCGCGACAACCCTCGGGGATCTGTGCCCACGATGCTTGGAAAAAAAGCCGCAGATTTGGTGCCCTACCTCGCCCATCCAAATGGTTGGTGGCGCGACACTGCGCAGCAGCTAATCATCGACTCAGGTGATGCTTCTACCGTTCCTTCGCTAACAGCCCTTGCCTCTAATTCTAGTAAACCGCTTGGTCAGATTCATGCGCTTTGGACGCTTGAAGGGTTAGGTAAAATTAACGTCTCAGCGATCAAAGGTGCATTGAAGTCTAGTGACTCTTACGCGCTCGAATCTGCGATTCGGTTGGCCGAATTACTTCCTGCAAATGTAGCGCTAACCTTACTACCGACACTCGCCGACTTAGAAAGCCGATCCGACTTAGTAGTGCAGAGACAGCTCGCAGCAAGCTTGGGCCGTCTGCCATCGGAAGAAGCACTCATTCTTCTCAAAAGAGTCCTTTCTAAAAATATCAACGCCCTCTATATGAGGGAAGCCGCCATCAGTGGGCTTACTGGACGTGAGAAGGAATTTCGGGATCTTCTCCTAGGAGAAGGTTTCAAGGATACACAATTCATCAAGTATCTCGACCACTGCCTGACTCCAAAGACGACAGCGGCCGCTTACAAGCCACCGCGTGATAAGACACACCGGAAATCTTACCAGAGAGGTGAGAAATTCTACATCGCCAATTGTATGGCCTGCCACGGTGCCGACGGAAATGGGCTCGAGCATCTTGGACCGCCTTTGGTGAAATCCGAATGGGTGATGGATTCTCCTGAAAAGCTGTCAGCAATTTTACTCCAGGGGCTCATAGGCCCGATCACCGTCAATGGGAAGAAATACACTCCTGCGGCGGCGATGCCTGGGTTGAAAAATGCTCCCGAGATTACTGATGCTAATCTCGCGGACGTATCAACATTCATACGCCATGCCTGGAACAATCGAAAAGGAGCCGTCGATGCTGCAACAATCTTGAAAGTCCGGAAAAAGTTCAACGACCGCCAAACAGCCTTCACCCCAGAGGAGCTAAAAAAAATCTATCCATAGGTCACTGGAGGGTGGATTGATCTAACTAAACTTGTGAGTTGCAATCTCACCATCACTTCTGGCCTTTCTCCACATGAGAAAGGTTAATGCCGGCCATGATCGGGCAGAGCTTTATCATAGCAGTTTCATCTAGACACACAAAATCGAGTGTTGAGGCACGACTCATAATCCTCTATGACATAGTCTATGAAATGGCTATTATTCAGCATCCTCATCATTCAATCGGCCCATGCTCAATGGGGTGAGGAAGAGAGGCGTTTGATCAAAGAAATACTACCCACCACCAAGGAGTCAGCTTGGCTGACGATCCCATGGCGCACGAATCTCTGGGAGGCACGTAGGGAGGCCACCAAGTCTGGCAAACCGATCTATCTCTGGGAGATGGACGGCCACCCGCTGGGCTGCACATGAAACAATGGAGTGATCGACAGGTTGTTGGTCTTTTCAAATCCTGAAGTACAGAAGCTCCTCAAAGAGAAGTTTATCCCTGTGGCCGCCAACGACTGGTACCAACGCCGACGCCAGGACGCCGAAGGTGAGTTCTTCCGTGCCATGGCCAGCCAGGGTCCCAGAAAAGGGCAGGGAGGCTCAACCCGCCAAGGTCACTACGTCTTTACCGCAGGAGGAAAGCTACTCGGCTATAACAACAATCGTGGGCCAGAGAAGCGGCTAAAAATGATGCATGATGCTCTTAAAAAATGGAGCCAGCTCCCAGCATCGGACAAAACGGTGCAAGTTCCTGCATTCACCAACCCTGATCTAAAATTCCATCGCGCACTCCCCGAAGGTGGAACTATCCTCAAAGTCTATTCACGAGCGCTGGAAAACAATCAGGGTAAGCTCACGGCGATGACCCAACAACAAACTGGCTCGATGGCTGCGGTAGATCACCTGTGGATCAAAAAGAACGAAGTTACCCAACTCCACAAGCTCATCCAAGACGGTGGTGGTGCATTGCCCAAATGGTTTACATATCGCCTCACACGCAACCATCTAGTCGATAGCACTCGCGGCGAGCCACCACACTGGAAGCTCGATGAAATCAAAATACTCAACCTTAACATCGATAAGGCCGGTACGATCACGGGGAATTTCCACCAACAAACCAAAAATAATCAACGTGGATTCACAGGCGAGGGGCATGGGCGAATCCAATTCGACACCCAAGGAAATCTAAAGACATTCGAGCTTCTAGTGATCGGCCAGCACTGGGGTGAGGGTCAATACACGCAAGGAGCGCGACCTGGAAAAACACCACTCGGCTTTGTCTTCCAGCTCAGTGATGGGAAAAAACCACAAGACACCATCCCGCCACAAGGTATGGGTTGGGAAAGAGGTTATTGGGAGGCCTGGAAGTAGCGATCGCAGACCCCAATGGTACTTAGTTAAGTCTATTTTGGTGAGCGTCGAGACGCATTATTTTGCTTCATCGCACTAGCTATTCGCCCCATCTATCAAGATGCTAGCTACTGAATACTAGATACTTGCTACTTTCCACTCGACAAATCACACCTAAGGAAGTCTAAATCTCCCATTGCGCCGATTGACGATCAAGCCCCCTACGTAAATACGGAGAAATATCAGCCGATGCTGAAAGAGAACCAATAATTGACTTGTAGTGGATATAGACTTTGCTCCGCATCGATGCCAGCGTGTCTCCCATGAGTTGGACTCGGCCCCATGACATAAAAAGTATGAATCGTTTTTTTATTATCGCACTGATTGCCCAGACTGGCAGCCACTTCGTCTCGGCCAATGAGATCGACTTCAATCAAGACGTCCGCCCCATCCTCTCAGACAAATGCTTTGCTTGCCACGGTCCTGACGAGCACGACCGCAAAGCTGATCTGCGACTCGATACCTTCGAGGGCGCCACCCATGATAATGATGGCACCACTGCCATTGTCCCGGGAGATATCAAGGCGTCCGAGGCATGGGCCCGCATCATAACCGACGACGAGGACGAGGCCATGCCTCCGCCCAAACACAACAAGCACCTCACCAAGCGCGAAAAAGATATCCTCAAACAGTGGATTCTAGAGGGAGCAGAATACAAACCTCACTGGGCCTACACCCCTGTCACCCGTCCCGAAGATGCGCCTGATGATACCAGCGCTGCCATCGACCACTTCGTCAAACATGCTCAATCCGAGGCTGGCTTCAAAGCCTCACCACCAACTGATCCTGCCACCCTCGTGCGCCGACTCTCGATCGATTTGCTCGGTCTGGCCCCCAGCCCGGAGGTCGTCAAAACCTTTAGCCAAGAATATTCCAAAGACCCTCAAGCCGCCATACGGAAGCAGGTCGATACTTACCTCGCCAACCCCGCATACGGAGAACGCATGGCCGTCTACTGGCTCGATCTCGCCCGCTACGCCGACACCATCGGCTACCACTCAGACAACACCCGCACCGTCTCACCCTACCGTGATTACGTCATCGAGGCGTTCAACAAAAACCTCCCCTACGATCAATTCGTTCGCGAACAACTCGCTGGCGACTTGCTGCCCAATGCCACCATCAATCAACGCGTCGCTTCCACCTACA
>JBLHPP010000164.1:0-6060 GCA_047624385.1 Crocinitomicaceae bacterium | reverse complement strand
GACACCCTCACCGAAGACCTAGATCTATCGTACCGAGCACAACTCAGAAACTGGAAGATCCATTACCTTCCTGACCTTGTAGTCCCAGCTGAAATCCCAGCCAGCTATGAAGCCTTTCGCTCGCAACAATTTCGCTGGGCCAAAGGCTCGATTCAAACTGCCATAAAGATTTTACCCAAAGTGTGGGAAGCCGACATTCCACTGCGGCAAAAAGTAGAATCTAGCTTTCACCTGACACACTACTGCCTGCACTTGTGCATGCTGTTACAGGCTGTTCTTGGATTACCACTCGCGCTGAGCGATGCTAATCCATTCAGCGACTTCATTCTCAATTGGTACATCGTACCCCTAGCTCTCGCAATGATTGCCCCCAGTTTACTCTACCTAACTGCTGAAATGTGGATCAACCCAAGGCGCTGGTGGCTATTCTTGGTGCGGCTACCGATGCTTTTACTCATTGGTTTTGGCATATGCTTTTCCAATGCCCGAGCCTGCCTGGAAGGGTTTATAGGCATACAATCTCCCTTTGTTAGGACAGCCAAGCAGGGTGACGGGAAAGTCAGTTACACGCATCGCACACAGTACATGCCGATGATCGAACTATGCCTAGCATGCTATGCTCTGATTACAGCTATAAGCTACACAGTGAATGGGCTACCAGGTGCAGCCCCCTTCTTTTTCCTCTACGCAGCGGGCTTCATGCTATTTAGCACCAAAAGCTTATTAGAAGTCAAACAATCTAGAACTAAACGCTAATGGCTCAGCCACGCAACATAGCCTGGTCATGCTGTCTACTTCTGCTTTGCCTGCTCGCTGGAATCTACGGCCAAATTACCACTAACTTTGACTCTGCTGGTAGCCACAGAACCTTACTCACTATTGGAATGGGTATCCTAGGATTAGCCTCCGTCATTCTCTTCCCACAGTTCAACACAACGCGAGCCTCACTATTGGCCATCATTATTCCCGCCATCATCGTGCGAATTCTCGTAATGCAGGCGGCTCCATCCGATGACATCCATCGCTACCTTTGGGAGGGTAAGCTTCTCGCCACAGGCGAAGATCCCTACCTCGTCATAGCTGACGACCCCATACGCGAGCCATATCACGATTCTCATTGGGAGAAAATAAACCACCGTGACCAACCCACGGCCTATCCACCCATCGCTATTCTCGCCTTTTCTTGGATTAATAAAATAGCCTACTCACCGACAAGCTATAAGCTGGTTTTTTCATTGCTAGACCTGAGCCTAATTGCTTGCCTGTTAGCCTTATTGAGGCATCTGGGAAAGCCCCTCAAATGGGCTGCATTTTACGCACTCAGTCCGATTACCTTCCTCGCTTTTTCAGCTGAAGCCCACTTTGATATCCTGATGGTCTTTTGCTTAGTTGCTGGCATTCTAGCACTGAGTAAGAAGCACTACATCCTAGCTGGCCTAGCGCTCGCCTTTGCTGTCCAGTTCAAGCTAATGGTAGCTGTTGCCATTCCCTTTCTCCTCTGGCGAAGCCCGTTTAGAATTTGGCTAGCCTTCATCCTAGCTCTTATCATCCCCCTTATCCCTTTCATTGACCAACTAGAAAGCATGCTCAGTGCTGTCGTTCATTTCGGTTCAGTAGGTAGCTTCAATGGGCCAGTCTACCAAGTTCTCCAGCTCCTGCCGACTTATCGAGCTGACAACCAACGAGAACTTATCATTGGCCTCATCGCTGTTTTTTACACCCTCACATGGTGCACCATTGCCTATCAATTCTGCCGGCGCAAGATCACGGGCCACAGCGCGGCTATCTCGGCCCTAGCTGCCTTGGTCTTTCTGTCACCAATCATCCACTTTTGGTATCTAGCATGGATACTCCCATTCATAGCGATTTCACCACGCGCTTCGTGGCTCTCACTTAGTGTCAGCTTCGGGCTCTACTTTCTCGTCTGGCAGCAACTGGGGCTTTATGGGAATTGGGTAATGCCGGTCTATGCGCGCTGGTTGTTCTGGCTGCCCTTTATCACTCTTGCTCTGTGGAAAATAATGGGAAGAAAGAGACTTCTCAACAGCTCAGTCCGTGAACTGGAAGAGAATTCATCTGCCGACATTAGCATCGTCATCCCCACCAAAAATCCAGGTAAAGGGCTCGTGGGTGCATTGCTAAGCATTCAACAACAATCCCATCCAGCTAAAGAAATCATCATCGTCGATGCCCATTCTACCGATGGTTCTCACTCTGCTACTGAAGGATGCAAAATTTTAGACTCCCCCGCTGGACGCGGACTTCAGATCAAGACGGGAGTTGATGCCGCCGAGTCCGACTGGGTCATCATACTCCACGCCGATGCTCAGCTTCCTCACAATGCTCTGCAGCAACTAAGCTATCAGATTTCCAACAACCCATCCTTGGTTGGTGGCTGTTTTGGCCAACGTTTCGACAGCTCAGGGGCTGGGCTCTTATTCGTAGAAATACTCAACGAGTTCCGAGCCCTCTTCGGCGACACCAGCTTTGGCGACCAAGCACAATTCCTCCACCGCCCCACAGCTCTAGAGCACTCCTGTCTGACTGACCAACCTTTGATGGAAGACGTCGAACTCAGCGACCGACTCAGACCACTGGGTGATATTGTCTACCTAGGAAATGAGGTAACCGTGTCTGCAGAAAAATGGCGCAAGCACCCATTCTGGCAACGCTTCCACCTCATCGTCCGCTACTTCTTCCACTACCGACTCATGCTCTGGAAGCCTAGAGAACAGCGTAAACTATTAGCTGAGAAATTAGTGACTGAATATTATTCCACTGCAAACCGATAGTGAGTCTATGTGTAGACTGTAACAGGTCCAACACCACTAAAACCCTGAACACTGCGTAGCTTTCGCACTGCTTTTTTCACCATCTCTACAGCATCGTCGGTTTCTTCCAGAGTACTTAGAATGGAAAAGGAAATACGTAGGCTGCTTTTAGCACGCTTTGCGCTGTAGCCCATCGCAGTTTGGACATGCGATGGCTTTTGCTTGCCGGTCATGCAGGCTGATCCAGCTGAACAAGCCATCCCGTATTCGTCTAATAAAATCAGCAAGCCAGCCGCTTCACAATTCTCAAAGGCCAGGTGGCTGGTGTTTTTTGTTCTAAATTCTTTTGAGCCATTGAGCTGCACGCCATCGATTTCAGCCATGAGACGTTGCTCGAAGTGATCGCGTAATTCGGCAACTCCAGCATGGCCGTCAGCATCTAGACGAAGTTGCATCATTTCAGCTGCGGCTCCCATTGCGATGATGGATGCCACATTTTCAGTACCACTACGGCGACCGGCCTCCTGCCCACCACCGAAAAGTAACGGGTCAAAAGAAACATTCTTGTTTACGTATAATGCTCCTACTCCCTTTGGCGCATGAAATTTGTGGCCCGAAATTGACATAAAATCTATATTCTCCTGTTGTAGAGAAATAGGCGTCTTTCCGGCCGCCTGAATAGCGTCGCTATGGAATGGAATTCCTGCCGACTTGGCCAGCGTGGCTGCTTCTGTCACTGGTTGGATCACCCCCGTCTCGTTATTCGCCCACATCAGAGTGGCAAAGCCTGCATCATCTAGCTCGACTGCTTTTTTCCACGATTGAAGATCCAATCGTCCAGATTCATCGACTCCGACACGCTCAACCAGATAGCCTTGCTTTTCCAAGTGCTCGCAAACACGCAGGATAGAACTGTGTTCGATCTGACTCGTAATGATACGTTTTCCCTTTCCCACAGCATTAGCTAACGAAAATAAGGCCGCATTGTTTGACTCAGTACCACAGCCCGTGAAAATAATCTCCTCGGGTTCGGCTCCGATCAACTTCGCGACTTGTGCCCGCGCCTGGTCGATCGCCTTCTTCACAGCCTTACCAGCACGATAACCACTAGACGGATTATAGCACTGATCTGTGAGATACGGCAACATTGCTTCTAGCACATCTGGATGCACTTGAGTCGTCGCGTTGGAGTCGAGGTAGATCATACTTCTGAAGCTAAACACAGAGATCGTAGCAATCAAGTGTCAGAACTATGAAATCTACTACGTATTTTTGTAAAGTTTGATTGGATGATTGACCAATTCACGCTTATATTCCGCCAACAAGAACGACACTATCATGATCATACTCACGCAATCATCCATTAAAGAGGTAAAGAACCTCCTCGCTAAGAAGCAAGCAATACCAGGCTCCGGCCTTCGTCTATCAGTCACACGTGGTGGCTGTGCTGGTATGCAGTATGTGATGGAGGTGGATGAAGCGCACGAAGGTGACGACACTATCGAAGAAGGTGGTGCTATCGTGCACGTTTCCCAAGACTCTTTCGAATTCCTCAAAGGCTGCCACCTCATCTACGAATACTCACTCTCCGACTCTGGTTTTAAAATACAAAACCCGAATGCCTCACGCTCCTGTGGTTGTGGCACATCCTTCGAAGCCAAGGGCGAAGAAGGCACATACGATCCCGCCGAAGATTGTAAATAATCACTAACCACACCCGCTGATTGTGCCGCGCAACCGTGAAGACGACTCACTTGTAGCTCGTATTCTACGTAAGAAACCACCACTCTTTTGGTGGTTTCTGGTCAACGCATCAGCATTTTGCCTGGCAGTCTGGAGCTGGGTATTCTTTCTCGAAGTCTTCGGAAACCCCCACCTACCTCAAAATTATGTTTTGCTAGAGAAAATGGGGCGTCAGCAAAAAACAAAAGCCTTCGACTCCCTCACTGCGCCCAAAGGTGACACTCTCAGCCCACGTTCCCTTTACAAAAAGTACTATAACCTCAACCCTGAAGACATTATCTTACTCAATAGAGAGCTAAAACGTGTCTACGTAGGTAACCTCAAGGACCATACCTACAATACCTACCTTCAAGGCCAGTACCGAGTATTGAAGACCCGCACACTCGGCCCCGATGACTTCATCTCCAATGGCATCGCTATCCAGGCTCAAGCTCTGGTCCAGCCTGACGCCTTTCACCCCCCCACTCCCTATCTCGTGTTAGTCGAATGGATCCTCCCCGGAGCTCCCAGCTCGGCGACACAGTCCTACCAGCTCGGTGATGTGCTAGAACTCAACACAAACCCCTATTTCCCATCTATCCTTCACGCTGTCCGTGTGCCGCGACCTGGCGATGAGCCACTCATTTCACTCAGCTGTGTGCCACTCGTTTATGACTCCAAAGTCACCCCCACTCGTGGTAAACCGTTTACCATCAATCCACCTGAACGACTTAACCTCACAGGTAATATTCCTATTTTCACGAAGATTAAATGATCTCCTCAGTACTCTAACATTAAACTATCTAGATTTTGAAAACACTTATTTCATGGAACGTCAACGGCATCCGCGCCGCACTTAAAAAAGGCTTTGCCGAATGGTTCGCCGAGGTGAAACCCGATATCCTTTGCCTGCAAGAAACCAAAGCCCGCCCAGAGCAAGTCGACCTCCCACTCGAGTTTGCTGGCTACCACCAATATTGGAATTCCGCTGAGAAGCCTGGTTATTCAGGCACACTCATCCTCACAAAAGAAAAGCCGCTTAGTGTGGCCAATGGAATCGGCATCGACCAGCACGACACCGAAGGGCGCGTCATAACCGCCGAGTACGAGGACTTTTTCTTTGTCACAGTCTACACACCAAATGCGAAGAGCGAGCTCACACGTCTCGACTACCGTATCGAGTGGGATCGCGATTTCCTCGCCTACTGTAAGAATTTAGAGAAAACCAAGCCTGTCATCTTCTGCGGTGATCTCAATGTCGCCCACAATGAAATCGATCTTGCCCGCCCGAAAGGCAACCGCAAGAACCCAGGATTCAGCGATCAAGAGCGTGCTAGCTTTGACAACATCCTAGCGGCTGGATTCACCGACACCTTCCGCCACTTCTACCCGGACACCGAAGCCGCCTATTCTTGGTGGAGCTATCGGGCTGGGGCTCGCGGCAATAACGTAGGATGGCGGCTTGATTACTTCTGCACCTCCGCAGCACTCACTCCGAGACTCGAATCCGCCAGCATCCTCTCCGATGTGCTAGGCTCAGACCACTGCCCGGTAACACTGACTCTTA
>JBLHPP010000163.1:0-6136 GCA_047624385.1 Crocinitomicaceae bacterium | reverse complement strand
ATTGGTCTCCTGCACCACGTCCTCCGCCCCTTCCGTTCCCGGCATCAGCGAAATGATGAACGCATGCAGCTCGGCCTGGAGGCTGGCGATCTGGCCGACGAATTCGGCTTCCTGGAGGGCGTTGTTTTGCATTGCTGTTACTAAGGTATGCTGGATCTTTCCGGACGTTAACAATTTTCTTCCTGAAAACCAAACATAGGTGTCCTTAATATATTTTTTTCAGAAATTTGTTAACGGAAGCGCCAAACCGCGGATTACTAAGGTGAACAGGCACAGAACCCGTGTAAACCAACTCAATAAACTTACAACATCATGAACAAAATACTATTCCTGCCCCTCGCCGTCGTTGGCCTCGCATTAGGCTCCGCGAATGCCGCAATTTCGCTTTTGGGTGGAGGCACTGGTAGCTTCGCCACTGGCGCCACTGCTGTGTCCTATGATTACACTGCTCTTTCGAGCTTTGACGCGTCGGGTGCTTCCAAGATAGTCTTCACCTTTTCTGATGAGACGGGTGCCGGTGACGGGGCTATCAGCGGGGTAACATTTGGCGGCGCCGCAATGACTCTCGCTGTTAGTGGGTACAATTCTAATCTCCAGCTGGCTCAGGTTTATTACATAGATGCGTCGTCTGTTGGCGGAGGAGCTTTCGGAACAGGGGATATCGTGGTCACTGGCCCGGGAAGCAATGACATGGGCGGCTCGTGGCTGTTCCTTTCAGGAACGGCAGACGGAGTTGGTTCGACCAATTCCGCCCTTGCTCAAAGCGTTGGCCTCACAACCAGTGTGGGCGGCAGCTTCGTTGTTGCCTCCCATGCGAACAACGGCGCCTCTGGCTTGGCAGGAGGGGACCTGACGACCGCGTTGCTCAATGCGGATGTGGGTTCGGCGGGAGGTGGCTCCGGCTATGCCACCATCACGACGGCTGGGGCGGGCACTTATTCGTTCACGGGCAGCACTTCTCGCCCGGTTACGGTCGCAGCAGCCTTTGCTCCCGCCGCCATCCCCGAGCCCACCACCACCGCCCTGCTAGGCCTTGGTGGACTCGCACTTATCCTCCGTCGCCGCAGGTAATCCGGCCTCGGAAAATCAAATATACTTCCAACACCACCCCCATCCCAGGGGTGGTGTTTTTTTTAATCAGTTAAGGCCGCACTCAAACCCCCACTTGCAAGATGTCTGATGCTACTGAGCCAATGCATGAAATTTGGCGTATTTCGTGGTTTAGAAATCCCTCGCTAGATAGCGCTGGCGTGATTGGTTGAATTTCGCTCTTTACGGTATGCTCGTTCCTAGCGATTCTGCACCTCCGCTCGTATGAGCACTCTATTTCACGTTTCAGACAACCCGCTTTCCATGAACTCACTCACGCCCTTTCGCAGACTCCTTACCGCTACATTCCTTTTTCTCGGCACCACGGCTACCAGCCTTGCTGGAGATGCCGAAGCGGTCATCAATTCAGGTGACACCGCATGGATACTGACGGCCACCGCATTGGTGTTGTTCATGACGATGCCTGGCCTCGCTCTTTTTTACGGCGGCCTCGTTCGCTCTAAAAACGTACTTTCTGTGATGGCACAATGCGCAGGGATCGCATGTCTGGCCTCCGTTCTCTGGGTTGTTGCCCTCTACAGCCTCGCTTTCAAGGGTGGCGACGGTGGTTGGATCGGAAACCTCGATGCCGCTTTCCTCAATGGCGTTACTACAAAAACAAGTGCGGGTGGCGAAATCCCCGAAACCTTATGGGTGATGTTTCAAATGACCTTTGCCATCATCACACCTGCCCTCTACATCGGCGCTGTCGTCGAGCGGATGAAATTCAGCGCCATCATGCTATTTACTGCTTTCTGGCTAGTCCTTGTCTACACTCCCGTCACTCACTGGGTTTGGGGTGGAGGATGGCTTTATGAAATGGGTGTCCAGGATCTCGCCGGAGGGATCGTCGTCCACGCCACGGCGGGAGTCTCAGCTTTGATCATGGCCATCATGCTGGGCAAACGCCGCGGCTTCCCAGAGCATCCCCACCCACCTCATAACCCTGGTATGGTCTACATCGGAGCTGGCATGCTCTGGGTCGGTTGGTTTGGATTCAATGCAGGCAGCCAGGTTGGCGCCAGCCAAGCAGCGGGTATGTCCATGCTTGTCACTCACCTTTCAGCCGCCACCGCCGGTCTCGTATGGGCACTGCTAGAGCGCACTCTCAACGGTAAGGCCAGCCTCGTAGGTATGGTGACAGGACTTATCGCTGGGCTCGCCACCATCACACCCGCTTCAGGCAATGTAGGCCCTATGGGAGCCATCGCCATCGGCTCGATCGCTGCTGTCGTCTGTTACTTCGCGATCAATCTTATCCGCAGTAAATTGAAAATCGACGACTCTCTAGACGTCTTTGCGGTTCACGGAGTGGGCGGCATACTCGGCACCATCCTACTTGCATTCTTTGGCCAGAAGTGGCTCGGTGGACTCGGTAATCTTAAACCTATGGGTGAGCAACTTGGTATCCAACTCACCGGCCTCGGAGTGACCGTCGTTTGGTCAGCCGTCGCTACCGTGATCATTATGGTCGTGGTGAAGAAAACTATCGGCATCCGCGTGAGCGAAGAAGAGGAAAATCGTGGCTTGGATCTGACAGACCATGGTGAGAGCGGCTACGGTGAACTTTAATCACAAAGTGAACACGCACTAGGGGAGCGCCTCGAACGGCGCGGGTTTTTAGCACTGAAGGTGCGATCTATCGAAGCCCTGGGCAACGCCCTGGGAAAAGTGTGTACCGTACGGTTGAGCCCTGAAGGGGCGAACTAATACCACTTAGTGCTTCAAAAGAGACCGACGCTGGAGTGATTCCCTTAGAAATCAAGGCTCGAAGAAGGAGCGATGCAGCTTGTCCGGCAAAGCCTCCGGCGCAGGAGGGAGTATCGTAACTGAGGATAAAGGCCGATTCATAAGGAAAGTGCCCAGCCCCTCACTCCTTTCGCGAAGCGCACATTTCTAGAACCCTAAAAAAACAACATCTGTCTCTTTTGAAATACTAAGTAGTATAATTGGTGTAGTGGCATGTTGATTTAGGACGCCCCATCAGGGCTCAAATGGGGGGCGTATGTGCTCCTAGGGTTGCCCGAGGCTACGTTAGAGCACCCCGTTGGGGCTGATGATGGGCCTAGTGAATGATTTACAGAAGACGATAATGGTTCTTAACTCCATGCCATTCTGGAGATACTCTAAATGCTACAAGAATGATCTATTGCTCAGCGTATGTTGCTGAGTTAGCTGCGCTGTCCGTCGATCTATGGATATCGATTTCAGCTGGGTAAGCGGGGATTCTATCCTTTAGCTTGAGCCATACGGTGCTGTTTGAGGTAGCTGAAGCCAACCAAACGCCCATTTTCTTCGTCGTGTAATCGGTATTTCAAGCATGCCATACTGCTGCGTAAAGTCATCGGAGGAACCTCTTGGAATATAGGCTCAGAGTTGTGACATTCTTCTAGTCGGTAGTTAGGGATCCGCGAGCTAAGGTGGTGGATGTGGTGGTAGCCAATATTCCCCGAAAACCACTGAAGGACTTTAGGTAATTTGTAGAAGGAGCTTCCTTCAAGTGCTGCTGCTGCAAAATTCCATTCTTCATTACGTGCCCAATAGACATCTTCGAATTGGTGCTGCACATAGAAGAGCCATACTCCAGCGGAGTTGGTGACAGAACTGACAGCGAACTGGAGAATAAGATACTTCTGCCAACCGAAAATTGAGCAACCAGCGGCGATCATAGCGGCGATGCCAATATTGGTCCACAGTACGGAGAGTCGGTCTTTCATACTCGCCTGTTTTGCCGAGAAACGTTGCCAAATGAAAAAGAGGAAGATTGGGGAAAAGGTGAATAGAACCCATGGATTCCTGACGAAGCGGTAGAGCATACGCTTCAGCCAAGACGATTCTTCATATTCTTTGACCGTCATTGTCCAGACATCTCCGACAGAGCGCCTATCGAGGTCACCCGTCGTGGAGTGGTGAATCTTGTGCTCCCAGTGCCAAAACCTGAAAGGGGTAAAGGCTAGGACACCTAATAGGTATCCAAGGAAGTCGTTGGCTTTACGCGATTTAAAGAATGATTGGTGGCCGCAGTCGTGGAAGATAATAAAGATTCTGACGCCTAGCCCGCCAGCAATAAGTATTAGAGGAATAGTCAACCAAATCGAATAGTCGTAGACGAAAGACATCGCCACCCAAATAGCTATAAAGGGTACTAATGTGTTGATTAACTGCCAAATAGCTTTCGCCAGATCTGGCTTTTGATGCTTCACTACAATCTTGCGCCAGACTTTAGCGTCCTTGTAGATTGCGGCTTTATCAATGGTGGTTTCGTTGTTCACTAGATTAGTCTTCTCGTCCATCTTTGACTCATCTGCAAACAAATATCGATAAATACCTACAAATAAGGTGAATTTTATGCCATGATAACCGCTAAAAATCTCTGATTGGTGATTCGACCAAAGCGGGAACGGTTTTCGGCAATCATCCAGATCTGGGAATCGCCTTATTCTTACAGGTGATCTGTCCAGATGGAGAAAGCCTCTACCACGAAAAAGACGAAAAAGGCTAAAAGGCCAGCTAGATGGGGCAGCTCTAACATGCTAACACGGATTTAGGGTATGCTTATAATGGCACATATTTAAGTCTATTTTGGTGAGCTTCGAGATGCATTATTTTGCTCCATCGTGCGAGCTATTCGTTCCATCTACCTAGATGCTAGCTACTGAATGCTAGCTACTAGATAACCCCTCACCTCAAGAAGTCTAAATCTTCCAGCGCATCGATTGACGACCAAGACCCTTAAGTAAGGGCCATTGACCTCTACCAGTTCCGTTGCCACAGGCGAAACCCACCCTTGAAAGCAGAGTGGTTGTCTACGCGGCGAGTGTTTACCGGGAGTTTTTCTATCAGCTCGGCATTACCGCCGCCGAGGACAACATCTTCGGCATTAAAGGCGTGGCGAAGGATCTCAATTATTTTAAGAGCATGGTGGTTCCATTTTTTCAGCTCGAGTCGTTCAAATCCGGCTTTACCGACATATTCTTCGAAACTGCGTTCCTTTCGGTAGGGTAGGTGACCGGCTTCTAGTGGGACTGGTGTGCCGTCCACAATAAGAGTGGTTCCTAGCCCAGTGCCGAATCCAAGGAAGAGCATGGTGCCTCGATTATAGCAACCTATGGCCTGCATGGTTGCATCATTGATGACTTTGGTGGGGAGCTGGAATGCTTTTTCGAAATCGAAGCCGATCCACCCTGAACCTAGATTGTGTGGTTCTTTGATCGGTTTATTATAATTCACTGCGCTGGGACATCCAATTGAGATAGCTTGGTACTTCCAGTGTTTGGTAGCTTTCAATACTTGTTTGACGAGGCGTTCCGGTGTGAGATCTGGGTCTGAGGGAAACTTGATCCGTCTGTCTTCGCCTGTGGCTAGAAGCTTGATGTTTGATCCTCCTATGTCGACGACAAGAATACTTTTGGGATCTGGTATGGATTTGGACGCCATGACAATGCGTATACTACAGAAGTCTGAGGGCTTTGGGCAATACTGAAATTGGGTTCTGGTCACTTGTCGGTTGGATAGAGTGGCTGATGAAGCATGTTTTACCGCGAAAAAGGGGCGAGAAGTCCTGTTTGTTCTATGCCTGCCTGCCAGTCCACCACTTCGATTACTCCTGTACCCGCGAGTTTTGTTCGTCTAATACCACTCAGCAAAACCAAAGAGACAAATGTTTTTTTTGAGGGCTTTAGGGAAATGCGCTACGCGGAAAGCTTTGAGTGCTGGGCGCTTTCTTGATAAATCGGCGTTTCTCCTCAGTCATGGTGCTCGCACCACTCCCTCGTCTAGCCTTGATGGATCAAAAAATCACTCCAGCATTAGTCTCTTTTGATTCACTAAGTGGTATAATATTGTTTCGTGTGTATTCTGAAAATGAAAGGATAGAGGATCGAGTGAAAAAAAGAGTAACAAAGAAAGGCGAACGAGCGATGGAGGATAGTGGAAAATTGCATCCACGTAATCTACACAAGCAAGGGTATGACCTGCCTGGGTTGACCGTTTCGTATCCAGCTCTAGGCACCTACGTGGAAACGAACAAGCATGGGGTCGAATCGAT
>JBLHPP010000162.1:0-6186 GCA_047624385.1 Crocinitomicaceae bacterium | reverse complement strand
ATCTGGACTGCGCGTCTAACCAGAGGAGCCTTATGCGGGAAAACCGCACGTAGGGATCTGCGAGGGGGGCGTCAGGTAACTGACGTTCCTACCTTAATAGACTAAAAATGAAGCATCTCACTAAACTCACAGTTTTCTTCATGCTCTTATCTTTATTGAGTTGTGAAAAGCAGCCAGCTTCAGATTTAAGTCGATTCGAAACCAAGGCGGTGTCTCATGCTCCATCAAAATATGAAGGAGATTGGATATTTGTTGGTCTAGCACACCCTTGGAATTATGGCGATTTAGGCGCTGCAGGAGTTGTTTCTATCAGTGGTTTGGAAGTAACACTCCAATTCATACTTAGCCCAGCTGCAGGTTTACATGGAGTTAGATCTCCATTTTGCTTCATTCCAGAAGGTGACTCTTCGATCTCTATCACAGGTAGGCTTTCCCCTGTCCCAGACCCGGAAGGATACGGCGGCACATTTTACCCTTATACCATTGAAGATACTGGTACGGATTTTGATGGCATGCCTATTTGGACCGACCCTGGTCTTGAACACAGTATACTCATTGGCATGTTTGACCCACCGCTCATGTTTCGTTCCAGTTCGGCCCCTCCCATTGTTATTCGTAAAACCGACGATACTATAATAGGGGATGACCCATTTGCTAATCCAGAAGTCGACCCTTCTTCTGAATAACCCCTCAAACAAAACTGTCTATGTCTAACAAGGCACATCACCGAATCACTGACCAGCTGAGAGAGCGCCGATTTATGACAATTTTAACATCAACCAAAAACCTAAGTGCACTGAGTGGTCAGTGGTCGGTGTGCTTTACGTTCTGCAAGAAAATGAAACTACCATCCAAAATCTTGTTAATCCTCTTTGTGCTGACGCAGCTTGGCTTTTCCGACGACAGCCAAACACAGGAGAGGGTTAAAAAATTTATAAAATCAACAGGCTCTTATGATGTTTTAAATAAAGAAGCTAATGGAGATACGCTGGCGAAGGAGGTAATAACTGGTCACAGAAATAAGTTTTTCCGTGTTCAGTTTGATAACAGTCAATTTTTTGACTATATTCTCAAAGAAGCGCCTGAAAAAATTCGTATTTTATATGCCATACAGTTATCTCATGAGAATATGGTCTCCGCCCCACCCTCGTCATCTTATATATTCGAATCGTACAATCACTATGCACTTTTACTGCTTGAACGAAGACTCGCAGAAATTAACAAAGCAGAACAAGCCGGCGCTGGGCAACCCGCTACCCGCACCGAGTCGGTTACTGAGGGTGGCGACAAACCTCACCCAAAATCGAAGGGGCGCTCCCGGTAGCGGGTGCCAGGCCTTTGACGTTCTGCTAAAATGAATCCCTTGCTAATTGCCATGCTTCTCATTGCTGGAGTGTGCTCCGCTGTGGAGCCTTCGGATCGCGTTCCGTTGCGAGTTCCAGACGGCGCGGTGCAAATCGACGGCGCTCGCATTTCATTCCCTCTCGCTCATAAGGCTAAGAGTGCTAACCTACTCTTCAAGAAGATGGCAGGTGAGAAAGACTTTTGCGTCCTTCGTCCAGACCAAGCAAGTGACATAGCGGGGCCACAATACAAGGAGAAGGATGGGTTGAAGACGATCCTAGTGAAGTGGAGCTTCATCGAACCAATCGACGAGAAAGCCTTGGATCTGGTGCATTCCCACGCCCCAGCGATCTACAGCAAAGATGATATGCTTTACGTTTCAAGTGGTGGGATCGACATTGGAGACGTAGCCAAGGTTGTCGAAGGGGTTCTCATCGTGCAGGTTGCGACGCTACCCAAGAAGATAGTTCACAAGTTGGCCCGCATCGGCTGGTAAATCAATCAAGCAGAACAAGTCGCAAAAAGCTATGAGTCAGACAATATCTTAAGAAAAGCGTTCTACCTATTGATTTATAAGCGATCTATAAAATAAGATCTTCTCTATGAAGGGCTATTCAACAGAATATTTACGATTAACCTAGGGATTGCGCTCCACTTGATCCCAGGCTGGTATGAATTTCTCCGTTGGAGAACGTTGTGAATCGCCTTAACTTAGTGCCATTCAGGTCTGACGCCATGTTTGTAGGCTGTATCTGCTGTGGGCTAGTCACCTGTATGAGTGGTGATGTAGGATCTATCCGTCGAGACGGATGCCGTGGCGGAATGGGTCTTGGTCTTGAATGATGAGAGTGGCTTCTCCGTTCACATACGCTGTGCCCGAGATAATGGGACGGATGCGTCCGTTTTCTAGTGCCTCCATGCGTCCTTCGAAAACAGTGTTCAGTATACTGGCTTGTCGCCATACTTGTCCCGGTTGGAGTTGGCCATCGGCGAAAAGGCACGCTAGCTTGGCGCTGACCCCTGTTCCACACGGCGAACGATCATATGCCAATCCTGGGCAAAGCACAAAGCTGCGGCTATCTGAGACGCCGGGTGTCGGCTCACCAAATAGCTCGACATGGTCAACCGGCATTCCATTCTCGCCCTTGATGCCTTGCTCGGCGAGGGCAAAAGAAATGGCGGAGGAAAAATCTGTGAGTGCTTTGATATTTGCTGGAATAACTTCTGGGCCACCCTGTGAGCGATCAACTAGGAAAAACCAATTTCCGCCCCAGCCAATATCGCCAAGCACCGTGCCGAAGCCGTCCACATCGACAGCCACATTGGCTTTGTAGCGATAGCTCGGCACATTAGTCACTGTCACCTTGCCGCTCTCATGAAGCTCTGCCACCACTTCACCTATGGGAGTTTCTATCCTATGTTTTCCTGTGGTGATTCGGCCCATGTGAGCCAGCGTCACAGTCAAACCGATGGTGCCATGAACACAACTATCCAGGTACCCTGCGTTATTAAAAAATAGGACACCTGCCACGCAATCGGGGTTTACTGGCTGACAAAGCAGAGCTCCCACCATGGCATCATGGCCACGTGGTTCGTTAATACATGCCGAGCGGATCCAGTCATGCTTCTCAGCCACACACTTTTTGCGCTCCGCCAAGCTTCCTGTATAAAGCCCCTCCAGATTATCCGGCCAATCCACCACAACGCGTGTTGGCTCACCTCCTGTGTGGGAGTCGATCACCTTTAGTTGCATACATTCGAGATTATTCATTGACGAAGGCTAATTTAACATAGAGGTATTGTGCAAATTGGCAGAGTCAGCCACAGAATCCGCACACCCACACACACGATGACTAATCCTTCTAATGGTATCAGAGAAACCTTTTTTCAACGGCTTGATCATCCTTTACTGGTGGAGAATCTTTTCGATCATGTCTTAGACATTACTTTTTTCATCAAAGACCATCATGGTCGTTATATTGTGGCTAATAAAACACTTTGGCACCGCTGTGGAGCTACCAGCAAAGAAGAGATGATCGGTAAAACAGCCGATGAAATATTCCCAGCTCCTCTCGGTGCTGCGTTTGCGTCACAAGACCAACAAGTCCTCAAATCTGCTCGCAGCATAAATGGCCGACTCGAACGCCACCTCTACCCCGATGGTCACGAAGGCTGGTGTCTAACCTACAAAGAGCCGATTTTTGATCGGAACCGTCAGGTCATCGGAGTGTCGGGTATTTCCCGCGACCTTAACAACTTTTCTGATAAAGGTGACGATCTCTCATCCGTTTCTAGCGTGCTACAATACATTCAAGAAAATATCGATCAACCGCTGCGACTGCCCGAGCTTGCCGCGATGGTGAACCTCTCAGTCTACCAACTCGATCAACGGATTCGCGCGCTCTATCAAATCTCATCTGGGCAACATGTCACACGCTGTCGTGTGGAGGCGGCATGCCACATGCTAACAGCCACGCGGAATTCAATTTCAAACGTGGCCCTCGATTGCGGTTACTCAGACCAATCAGCATTCAGCCGGCAATTCAAACAAACCACCGGGCTTACCCCAAAATCTTACCGGGAAAGAATTTCCCAGTAATGCTCGGAGCGCCAAGGCCCAGCTTGGCAGCCAATCCCTCTGATAAGCTGGTAGTCTTTAAAGAGGAATATCTGTGAGACTTGTCGTAAGTTCCGCATCCCTTTCAGGGTTGGAGTCTGTTGGTGGGTTGACCTAGGGTCGGCTGTCGCCAACCCTAGGATGAGTTCCGTAAGCCCCTTGGGCTATCAGAATAGGCGCTTTTTAAATCTCTCGACGCCCAGCGTACAAGAGCAATTTCGGCGTCTCTATGTAGTAGCCAGTAGGTAGCATAGAAAACCCCTGGAGTCCGACAGGCTGCAAGGTGCTGATTAGCTATCCAATGATAGCCACCTTGAGTGCAGATTGACAAATGCGCAGCCATTATTCAAATGCGAGCTACTATGCAAACCTCATAGGATCCAGCTTGTGGATATTTAAACTTGGATCATCCGCGCCAAGTATTTCTGCCACGAGACGACCCGTCATTGGACCCATGCTCACCCCCATCATCGAATGACCGGTCGAGACAGTTAGATTCGAATAGCCAGAGACTCGGCCAATATACGGAAGTCCATCCGGCGAACACGGACGCAGTCCAGCCCAAGTCTCAACCCCTTTAAAATCTTCTTCTTCATACGAGGGGAAATACTGACACGCCGAGCGCACGATACCACGAACCCGGCGTGGATTCACGCTCAGATCGTTGCCGCAAATCTCCATTGTTCCGGCAAATCGCAGTTGCCCATTGATGGGAGTAACAGCAACCTTCGCTTCAGATAATATCGAACACAACTCTGGTAATTCACGAGGAGAATCAATCGTCAATGAATAGCCTTTCCCCGCTTGCATCGGCAGCCGTTTACCAATGGACTTCAGTAAGTCGCCGGTCCATGCACCACAGGCCAGAACTATCTGACTGCCTAGAGGAACGGTCACCCCATCCAACGTCACCACGCCACCACCAGCATTGGTTAAGCCTGAGACTTTTGTGTTTCCAACGATCTCAGCTCCCATCTCAAGGATTTTTGCCCGCAATCCATCCATAAATGCGGATGGATCAAGATGGCAATCTTGCTTAAACCAGACCCCACCTTTGACATCCATTTGAATACCTGGATCAATTTTTTTTAATCGAGCTGCATCACATACCTCTGCTGACATACCAAGCTCATTCGCCATCTTAGCCACCTCAATTTCCTCATCCAGCCCTCTATCGGTTTGGCAAAGCATCAGCAACCCACGTTCAGTCAACGTGACTCCAGCTTCCTCTGCCATTTCTTTAAAAAGCCGTCGGCTCTCTAAATTAAGATCACGCAGTAATTCGCGGCTTTCCATCATATGCTTATGCGTCGCATGGGTCGTGAAAAGTTTACACCACCGGATCAGATCCAAACTGGCACGAGGGCGGATAAAAAACGGTCCTTCAGGGTTCGCCAGCCATTTCAACCCTTTGCCAATGATTCCTGGTGCGGCCAAAGGAATAAAATGGCTAGGCACCACCATCCCTGCATTTCCGTATGAGCAACCAGATTTGGCCGTTTGATCGATGCCATCGCGGTCAATGACTGTGACCGATTTCCCAGCTTTTAAACAATGCCACGCGGCGCAGAGGCCTATCACCCCAGCGCCCACAATGATTACCTTTTCAGACTCGTTATCCATACCTTTCGTATTTATACCTTATTTGTCTAGGCAACATTCACAGTACATACCTTGGTATCAGCACATTGAGGCTGTCGCCTCGGTCAGGAGTCAGGAGTCATTGGGCCTGGACGATGAAGTTTAGAGGGATTGATAGATATTAGACATTACTCAATTCAGACCTTTCAAATCGATCTGAACCAAACCTAACAATAATAGGTCGCGAAGCTTTACAGTGGTTGCATTTAACCCTGACACCTTTAGTCGCCAGTCTAGAGAAACGGACAAGGATGCGTAATGCATAGCGCGCCTCGTCCGTATTTGATCGTCTTGGGTTTGGTGGTTGGAAACCATCGCCACGTAACTCAGAGTGCGTTTAATGTGTCTAATAGTGATACACGGGGCTGACTAAATTCTTGACCAGATAGTCACCCTCCTGTCTCCTCCTCGTATGAGGCTCACGTCTCTCACCCTCAAAAAGCAAATTCCTAGCAGTCGTATGTTTATTTTTGCCCGCCTGTAATCAGGAACCGACGACGACCGTTGCAAAGACCAAGAAGGTTCTGTACGTCACGCATTATCCCGGAAACTTTCATGACTACAAAGAGCAAGAGGCGTTTTTC
>JBLHPP010000161.1:0-6199 GCA_047624385.1 Crocinitomicaceae bacterium | reverse complement strand
GGCAATAACGTAGGATGGCGGCTTGATTACTTCTGCACCTCCGCAGCACTCACTCCGAGACTCGAATCCGCCAGCATCCTCTCCGATGTGCTAGGCTCAGACCACTGCCCGGTAACACTGACTCTTAGATAGTAGGTAGTAGTGAGGGCAATTAAATTCTGCAACGTCTCACGAAGTGGCACAACACCATAGCCCCGAGCCCGAACCCCGTGAGGCCATCTCGGGGATGTCGTAAATTGTACCCACGCCTCCGAAGGAGCCGAACAGATTTCGCAGCACCTAGTCGGCCTGACAAAAGAAACTATCTAATCTGAGAAACCTACGATTCTACCTCTTATACCACTTAGTGAATCAAAAGAGACTAATGCTGGAGTGTTTTTTTGATCCATCAAGGCTAGACGAGGGAGTGGTGCGAGCACCATGACTGAGGAGAAACGCAGATTTATCAAGAAAGCCCCCAGCACTATAAGCATTCCGCGAAGCGCATTTTCCTGAAACCCTCAAAAAGAACATTGGTCTCTTTGGTTTTGCTAAGTGGTATTAGAAAATAAATCCGAGTAAGCTATTGCTCACCGCATCATTCTATACAACATAGACACATATGAAAATCCTCGTCAGAAACCTCTCTCGCACAACCAAGCAACAAGAACTCTACGTTCTATTCACCGCCTTTGGCTCAGTCACTGATTGCAGTCTCGTCTTAGACAAAGAAACTGGTGAATCAAAAGGCTTTGGATTTCTTGAAATGCCAAACCAGCAAGAAGCTCTAGACGCGATCAAAAAACTCAACGGATCAGTGTTCGCCAAGAGCAAGATCCGCGTGAAAGTCGCTGAGTAATAACGACGCTTTTCACTGAAAAATTCTATGGCCAACAATGCTACATTATTGGCCATTTTTTTGACAGTTTCTCTCGACTCTGACGATGATACCGTGAGATTACCCTATTGGAATTTTCTCTATCTGAAGCGAGTCGAGCTATACAGAATTTACAAAATTTTTCGAAAAAGGCAGAATGAAGAGCTTTTACAGCTAGGACAAATTCTGTAAATTCTGAGAAATTTTGCTCATTCTGTATGAAGAGAATTTTGGATCACTCACTGAAAATCTGTGATCAGCCAACCCGCTTACAGGGCACGCTGACGGACGGCCTCATAGAGACAGACTCCAGTCGCAACTGACACATTGAGACAATCAACTTTACCGGCCATCGGAATGCCTATGAGTAGGTCGCAATTTTCTTCTGTGAGACGTCTCAGGCCTGGACCTTCAGCTCCCATCACAAGGGCAACGGGTCCTTTGAAGTCCATGTCATAGACTGTTTGAGTCGCCTTGTCGCTGGTTCCAATGAGCCAAAGACCATTCTCCTTTTGCAGTTTCTTCATCGTGCGAGCAAGATTGGTAACTCTGATGAATGGCACGCTGTCAGCAGCCCCTACAGCAATACGTTGGACAGTTTCAGTAAGTCCTACCGATTTATCTTTAGGTGCGATTACAGCATCAACACCGGCTCCGTCGGCTGTGCGCAGGATTGCGCCAAGGTTATGCGGGTCAGTGACACAATCGAGAATTAAGACCAGTGGATTAGTCTTCGCACTCAGAATGCTATCAATAGCATCCTCACCTTTCGCTAATCCACCACCACCTTTGCCTCTTACATGCTTATTGTCGCGGGCTGTATCTTCGAATCCTTGTTTGCGCATTACTTGGGCTTACATCAAAGGCCACCAGCGAGCAAGCCCATCTCTGAAGAAAGCTCATGGCCAAGCCCACCTATTTCCCTTAAAAGCTAGCACCATAAGGTCATAGTTGATAGATTCTATATTTAGTCTACCTTCCAGCCATGGCCATCCCAGTTTTCATCAAATTTCTCCCAAAGCTCCTACCAGCGGCAAAGCTCGCCTATGACCATCGTGATAAAGCCGTCAACCTCTACAAAAATATCCAAAATTGGCGCAGCAAAGAGATAATCCAAGAACCCCTCACGATAGATATCAATCCGGCTCTCACCACCGATGAGCAGCTAGAGGAATTGCGCAATATGATCGATCGACGCGATGACATCATCACCCAGCAATCTGAAATTCTTGCCAAACTCGCCAACGACCTCAGCGAGATTAGCACACTCACTGACCGTCTCCGCCGTCGCTCCCAGTGGATCTGGCGTGGAATCTATCTATCTCTAATCATCATGCTCATCCGATGGATTGTGGGATAACTTTCCAGCCCATAGACTCTAGTCAGTCATCGAGAGTCCTACCTCTGGCGAAAGCCATAAAGTCCTCAGACTTTGCTTACACAAAAAAACGGCTAACACGCGGTTGCGTATTAGCCGTTGGAAAGTTTCTTAAAGAAACAGCTGAGAACTAATCCTCTTTTGTTTCTTCTTTGACCTCTGCTTTAGAATCCTCTTCGAACTCTGCGTCTTCGATGTCGTCAGTGTCTTCAAAATCATCTTCTTCGATCAACTCACCGTGCTCCATGAGGAACTTACGCTTACGCTGTTCCTTAGGAAGTGGTGAAAGAAGCATAGTGACAGCACGACCCGCAAGACGGGGCATCTGGTCAAGGTTTGCCATGCCTGTCATGTCAGCAGCAACACGCTGAAGCACTACAAAACCGAGGTTTTTGTGTGCATTCTCACGGCCACGGAACTGAAGCTGGACTTTAACCTTGTTGCCTTCCTCGAGGAAATTCTCGATGCGGGAACATTTAAGGTTATAATCATGCTCTTCTGTGCGGACACGGAATTTGATCTCCTTAAGCTTAGTCGTCGTTTTAGGATTGCTCTTTTTCAGCTTCGACTGCTCGTACTTGTATTTGCCATAATCACATACTTTACAAACTGGTGGATCAGCTTTGGACGCGATCTCGACGAGATCTAGACCAATGCTTTTCGCTTTAGTTACTGCTTCACGAGCACTCATCACTCCGATGAGTTCTCCTTTGTCAGTCACAACACGTACTTTTGGAGCACGGATGTACTCATTCACACGTGTCATGTCACGACGGCGATTCTTATATGGCTTCTTTGGCTTTGCTATTGTTTTATCCTCCTATTGGTATTGGAAATCAGAGATTGGTGGGAACACACTTGTTTAGAGCGAGCGACCTGTAATCTCTTGGTGAAGATTTGAAATGAATTCATCGAGTGGTTGAGCACCTAAATCCATGCGATCTCTGTGGCGTACAGAAACAGTGTTAGACTCTACTTCTTGTGCGCCAATGACCAGCATATAAGGTACTCTGTCTAGTCTGGCAAGTCGAATCTTAGCTCCTAATTTTTCAGAGGCTCTATCCACACTCACGCGCGCACCGATATCGGCCAATTTCTTGGCGGCAGCATCAGCATGTTCGATGTATTTATCAGAAATAGGTAACACGCGCACCTGCTCTGGGGCGAGCCACGTTGGGAACTTCCCCTCGAAGTGTTCGATCAGTAGGCCGACGAAGCGTTCGAGTGAGCCGAATGGCGCACGGTGGATCATCACTGGGCGGTGGCGAGCATTATCAGACCCTACATAGGTAAGGTCAAAGCGTTCAGGGAGATTGAAGTCGAGCTGGACTGTGCCGAGCTGCCAGTCACGGCCGATGACATCTTTCACCACGAAGTCGATCTTAGGTCCGTAGAAGGCAGCCTCACCGAGCTCGACAGTGAAGTCGACACCGAGGTTTTCGGCTGCGGTTCTGAGCGATGCTTCTGCTTTATCCCAGACCTCGCGGGTCCCGACATATTTATCTGAATCAGGATCTGAGAATGAAAGTCTCACACGATAATCTTCCATGCCGAGAGTGCTGAGAACCTTTTTTACAAGGTCGAGGCAACTAGCGATCTCGTCGTCAACTTGCTCGGGAGTACAGAAAATGTGGGCATCGTCCTGGGTGAAACCACGGACGCGCGTCATGCCGCCAAGTTCACCAGATTGCTCCCAGCGATAAACAGTACCGAACTCGGCGAGACGGACAGGAAGGTCGCGGTAGCTGTGTGGGTCGCTATCAAAAATCTTGATGTGGTGCGGGCAGTTCATCGGCTTCAGCATGTAGCCCTCGATCTCACCAGTGGAGAGACCATTAGTTAAAACAGAACAACTCGCTTCTTCTTCAGAAAGTCTCTCAAGCGCATCACGATCAGGAATAGCAGGAAATTGGCTATCAGAATAGAATGGGAAGTGACCAGAAGTACGGTAGAGGCTGAGCTTTCCGATGTGTGGTGTGTATACCTGGCTGTAGCCTTGAGTATCGAGCTCTTGAGTGATGAAGTCCTGCAGCGAACGGCGGACCAGCGCACCTTTAGGCTTCCAGAGGATAAGCCCCTGCCCCACTGCGTCATCTATAGTGAAAAGCCCGAGTTCTTTGCCGAGACGGCGGTGATCGCGCTTCTTGGCTTCTTCTAGCTTCTCAAGGTGGTCAGTGAGGGCAGTCTTATTTTTAAAACAAGTTCCGTAAACGCGCTGGAGGCTCTCGCGGTCCTTATCACCTTTATAGAAGGCAGAAGCAACACTCATCACTTTAAATGCCTTACAGTTGCCTGTACGTCCTACGTGTGGGCCTGCACAGAGGTCCCAGAAATCATTATTCTTAAAGATCGAAATCTCTTCTCCCTCAGGAATGCTAGCGAGCAGGTCAGTCTTAAATTTGCTTTCGGCTTCGCGCTCAGCGATAGCACCGAGACGACCGCTCTTTGCCAGCTCTAGAGCCACTTCGCGAGTCACTACTTCTCTCTCGAACTGGGAATTCTCTTTCACCACCTTCTTCATCTCCGCTTCGATTTTTGCGAAATCGTCTGGAGTGATGCGGTGTTTGAGCTCCATATCGTAATAGAATCCATTGTCCACTGGAGGGCCGCCAGCTAGCTGGGCATCTGGCCAGATACGCATGATCGCCGTCGCCAAAACGTGGGCACAGGAGTGACGCAAACGTTCCAAGTCACTCATCTGGTGACGCTCCTCAAGCGACTTTCTCTCTTTGGTATCTGACATTACACCGCTTTGAAAGCATTCAGAGCCACTTTTTGCAACTCAAATCGGCTATAAATACAGCCCTGCAGGAGGAAAAATAAAGTCCTCTAGCTGTGTAAAAAGAAACTTCAGTCCTTAGACTCTCCACAAATTCTCTGTGACTCTAGAATATAGAAAGTCCTTCATCATCGCGTACGTGGTCGCGACTTTCATAGTGAGGAATAGGACTCGTATTTCAGATCACCCACAAAGCCTGCAAGACTTTGCTAACAATAATTTCGACCTTACGACTTTTGACACCCTGTAACTAGGTCAAAGCACAGAGCATCAAAGCCGCTATGAGTTCACAAAAATAATAAACGCCTAGAATTGGTCATAAATGACCACCTTCTCATCTGGCAATCTAGGACCACGCGCCCAAGCCGCTTTACATTGCTCCCCTACAGGAATCATAAATCCTAACATCATGCCTTCAGGTAAGTTGACGAGTTTTGAGACCGCGTCTTTATCAAACCCAATCATAGGACAGGAATCGTAACCTAGCTCACGTGCTGCAAGCATAAGAGTCATCCCGGCAAGCGCAGTCGAGCGGTTCGCCTCGTCACGGATGAGTTCGTTATTGCCCTCGTAGAATGGCTTAATCATCGGCCCCAGAATATTCTGCACATCCTCCGGAGCATGGCCCCAGTATTCTTCTGGATCAGTATCGTGAGCATTGAGGTCAGCGCACATGATGAAGAGGACGCTCGCATCTGTCACATGAGCTTGGTCCCAAGCAGCTGCGCGAATCTTCTTTCGGAGTTCCTTATCACGCACCACTAACAAGCGGTAATTCTGGATATTAAATGATGAAGGCGCTAGCTTAGTTAATCGGATAAGCTCCGCTAGATCCTCTTTAGGCATCACATGCTCTGGGTTGAAATGTTTGATCGAGCGGCGAGTTTCTATATTTTCCGTGGTATTCATGATTCTTAATCGATTGAGCGACTCGCCGACTACAATAGTCGAAGCGAGCATTACACTCTATGCTACAGTCTCAGCAAAGCGCAAGAATCGAGATAAAAAATCTGAGATATCACTCAGATTTTAGCATAAGGGCACCTCCGGCAACTAGCCTTGGTGGTGCTGGAAAGAATTTCAAGCGAGGCTAGGCGTGATGAGTGAGCGGATTTTTATCCGTGAACGAAGAATAACGCAGCCTTGCGCAGAAAGGCTTTCCAGCCCGAAGGGGGGCCTATCTTAA
>JBLHPP010000160.1:0-6204 GCA_047624385.1 Crocinitomicaceae bacterium | reverse complement strand
AGACATCCTTACAGAGCATCGACTTAGAAGTGTCAACGGCGATTAGAATGTTACGGCTTTGTATTTTATCGCGAATTTCATGCTCGCCTTGGTAGGGCCGGGCCAGTGCCACGATGATGCATGCAAATGAGAGAAGCGCGAGAGTCAGAGCTATCCAGCGGCGTGCTGCAGGAGCCTTGTTGATCAGCATCTCAGCTAGTCGTGTGGCTACCAGTGACTTCCACGCGCGAGTCTGTGAGCGCCTTGCTAGAATCGCTAGAATCGCGAGCAAGGGGATCAAAATTAGGGCGTAGAGCCATTCTGGAGTGAGAAAGTGCATCGTTGGCTATTCTGGTCCGGCGGGTTTGTGGAAGCAAAGGATGAGTAAGTGACCTAACATGCAGAGGGCTGCGGCGAAAGTGAAGTAGTGGTGGAAATCTTGGTAAGTAGTGACTACCTTTTGAGTTCGTTCAGTTTTTTCGAGCGCATCAATGCTGGTGAATGCCTCCACGAGATCATTAGTTGATCTAGCGCGGTAGTATTCAGCGTCAGTGATCTTCGCGATTGCTTCTAGCGTCTCGGTGTCGAATTCTTGCCCCGCGTTGTTCATTCTATTGAGACGTCCACCTTCTGTGCCAATAGCAACGGTGTAGACTTTGATACCGAGTGTTTTAGCCGCTTCCGCAGCTTGAATTGGTGAGAGCTTACCTGAGTTGTTAGATCCGTCGGTTAGGAGAATGATTATACGTGACTTGGTATCCTTTCGTTTATCTAGACGAATAGCTGAGGCCGATATGGCGGAGCCGATTGCGGTGCCTTGGGTCAGATCCCTGTTAGGTTTCACTTTGTCGATCTTTCCCAGTAGCCAGACATGTTCCAGAGTGATGGGGGATTCTTGATACGGGCGGCCGGCAAAAGGGATAAGGCCGATGCGGTCGTTCGGGCGTTGTTTAATGAACTCCTTAACCACTTCCCGAGAAATGAGATCTCGCTGGACAGTGCGACCTTCATACTTGAAATCTGCAATTTGCATCGAGTACGAGACGTCCATACTAATGATGATATCAATACCGCTAGCTTTGCGTTCGGTGTGGCTATTTTGTTTTTGCGGCCGCGCTAGGCTGATTGCTGAGAAGATAATAAATAGCGAAAGGAAGGCTAGCGAGATACGGCCTGCAATGTCGCGTTGGCGTGACCCCAATGAACCTAACAATGAGAGCGATGAGAAAATGATACTGCTTCGCGAGCCCGCTCTATTTTTCAACAAGGCAAGCGGAATAAGTGCCAAGAGGAGGAGTAACCACCATGGCTGCGCGAAAAGATATCCTGTGAATTGCGTGTCGATAGGTCTTAGCTCGCTTTAGCGGTTATTTGAGGCGCGGATAAATCGATGTTGTCGAGGTTACGTAGGAGTAACTTCGCCTGTTCAATGAGTGATTCTAAGGCCTCTGGGTGATTCGGGTTCGGTGCGTATTTGTGATCCGCTACCGCTGTGAGGTAGTTCTTGAGTTGCTCGGAGGCATCTGGGGGAAATCTCTCGAGCTCGGTTGAACGTGCGTGGAATTCTTCATCGGTTTCAAACAAAGCGGGATCAGCAAATGAACGCTGGATAAATTGTCTAACAATAATTGAGAGATGGACTGCGAGTCGATTACTATCCGTTTTGGATGTGTCCAGTGCTGTGAGTTGCTGCATAGCTAGATCGAGATTGGTCAGAGTAGAGCTGCGAGAGCCCTTTAGAGTACGCTTGAAAAGAGTACAGATCATGAAAAGAATCAGGCAGATTCCTAGACTAATAAGTGCCCATTCCCACCACAAAAATAGAGGCGATGAATCACTGGTTTCAATGATGTCGTTAATCTCAGGCATTATTCTTAAGCGTGTCTGCTAGAGCGTGTTTTGAAAAGTTGATGGAGTAAGGGTAGGTAATCAGCATCTGTAGCGGCGTGGATATGGTCGATTTTATATTTAGCCAGCGCCTTTTGTAGGCCTTCGTTCCTCCGGGTATTGAGCTTTTTGTATGCCATCCTGACGTTAATATTAGAGGTGTTGACCATTCTTTCCTGACCCGTTTCTGGGTCGGTTAGATTGACCTTGCCCACATTTGGAAGCTCTTCCTCTACCGGGTCAAAGATCCGGATAGCGATGGTTTCGTGCTTTTGGCTCAGTGCCCCTAGTTTTTTATGGAAATCGTGGTCGACGAAATCTGAGAGCATAAAGACTAGTGCCTTACGCTTGAGAGTGCGGTTGATGAAGTCACATGCTCCGGCAATGTTAGTTGTTTTTTTGTCAGGTTGGGTAGCGAGCACCTCGCGGATCATACGTAGGGTGTGGCGGCTTCCTTTCGCTGGAGGTAAATAGAGAACTGGTTCTTCAGCAAAAAGCAAGAGCCCCACTTTATCGCCATTATGTTTTGCTGAAAATGCGAGGACTGCGGCGATTTCGGCGGCGACCTCGCGTTTTGAAAAGTGCTTGCTGCCAAAGTCAAATGAGCCAGAGATATCCACTGCCAGCAAGACCGTGAGCTCGCGTTCTTCACGGAAGGTTCGGATGAATGGGGTGTTCATCCGCGCGGTGACATTCCAGTCAATAAAACGGATTTCGTCCCCGTGTTGGTACTCACGGAAGTCCTCGAAATCTAGCCCTTGTCCTTTGAACGAGGCATGGTATTCACCGGAAAGTGATTCACGCGAAAGTCTCCTCGCCTTGATTTCAAGGTGGTGGACTTTACGCATCATTTCCTCGATGGAAAGGTCTTCTGTCAGTGGGTTAGCCAAATTAGGGATGTGCTGAGTTTAAATACTGGGAGGCTATCGTTTTGGGCAACAGCCGGGCAGTCGTAGGAGGTGCCTCTTGCTGCTTTGGATTTCGAGCTTTCAACCTACCGATGGACGCGTGCAACGACTTTGACTGCTGTTTCTTTAAAAGCGGCGCTGACTGTAGAATCTGTTTCAGAAAGTAATGCGATTGGAGTGCCATTGTCTGCGCACTCACGGGTTTGCACATCGATCGGGATTTGACCCAACAAGGGAACCTTGAGGCGTTCGGCCTCGCGGACCCCACCACCTTCACCAAAAATAGGATAGCGAGTCCCATGGTCACACTCGAACCATGCCATGTTTTCCACTACCCCGAGGATGTCTACGTTGACCTTGGCAAACATAGAAGCAGCCTTACGCGCGTCTATGAGAGCTACTTCCTGAGGAGTGGTCACGATGACTACTCCGCTGAGTGCGACAGTCTGGACGATTGTTAGCTGGATGTCACCAGTGCCGGGAGGGAGGTCTAGAATTAGGTAGTCCAGCTCGCCCCACTCGACTTGGCGGAGGAATTGCTGAGTGTAGCGAGTGGCCAGTGGACCACGGACGATTACTGGAGAGTTGTCGTCGAGCAAGAAGCTCATGGACATCAGCTTGATACCGTGAGCCTCGATCGGGATGATTTCATCGCGCTCGTTTGCTAGAGGTTGTTGCTTAGTGCCAAACATCTGAGCCGTGGACGGACCATAGAGGTCGCAATCGCAGAGACCTACTTTGGCTCCAGTTTTGGCCAGAGCTACTGCGAGGTTTGAGGACACAGTTGATTTGCCGACGCCTCCTTTGCCTGATGCTACTGCGATGATTTGTTTCACGCCGGGGATCGAAGTCTTTCCCTTTGTTGTCGATTGGTCGTCACCTGCTTGTGCTTCAGGATTTTTCACGTCGACATTGACACGAGTCGTTCCAATGCCATCGACCCCATTGAGAGCATCTTGGCATTCTTTGAAAACAGTTTCAGGGACTTTTGGGTCCTTGGTTTGGATGGAGATAGTGACTTCCACGTCAGAGCCATCGATTTTGATGTCTTTGACGAGTCCGAACGCGACGATGTCGCGGGAAAATCCTGGGTATTTGACGTTAGATAACGCGTTTTTGATAATTGCTTCAGTCATAATGCGAAAGTTGCTCGGCGATTGATGCTGGGAAACTATGCGCGATCTGAGCGAGGGGCAAGCGCTGAGAACGCAGAATATTTGCTATTCTGCGCTTTGGCTATAGGAATTTTGGCGAGAGTTGTTACCGAGTTGATTATCTTCGGACCCGCTGGTGCTGGCTGAGCTGTAGATTATAGCAGTTTCGCCGCTGGTAAGAGAAGAAAGGGGAAGGCTGGTGGCGTGGACTTGACCAGGAGTGAGGCTGTTGATACTGATGTTTGTGGTACCGCTAGGAGTCTGGATGCGCACGGGGCTATTGAAGAGTGTCTCGGTTCCTTGGTTTTGCACCAATATAGTGATCTGAGGGCTGCCAGCGCTGTTGCTTCCTAGTATTTGGCTGGTGACTGCTATATCGTAAATCCCCGATTGGCCATTTTCTAGAGCTCTCCCCACATCCAGCGAACCTTGCCCGTATTGTGGATCGCTGCCAGCTTGGCCGGCTTCGTTAGATAATCTAATCACTAAGTTTGCAGCTTGCTGCGCTGTGTACCCTGGATTTTCAGACATGACCGCTGCGATTGCACCACTGACAAATGGGGCACTGGCTGAGGTTCCGGTAAAGGCTGTCATCTGGTTTTCTCCCCAAGCCGCATTCACCTCGTAGCCAGGTGCCACGATCGAGAGGTTTTCACCTGTGTTAGAAAAATTGAGGTGTTCGCCACCGGCTTCGACCGCCCCCACAGAGATGACTCCATCGTAGGCTGCTGGGTAGGCTGGAGAGGAAGCTCCTTCGTTGCCAGATGAGGCTACAAGCACCGCGCCAAGCCTTTGTGCGTAAGCAACTGCGTCAGCCACAACAATGCTGTTGCCCTCAGAGCCCATCGAGATATTTATGATTTGCGCGCCTCCATCCACCGCTGCTATGATTCCCTCTGCTAGAGTGAAAGAGTTTGAAGACCCTTGGTCATCGGTAATACGTACCGAAAGAATGTCAGCCGCTGGCGCTACCCCCTGAGTGAGAGGATGGTTTCCTGAAATGATAGAAGCCACCGCTGTGCCATGGCCTAGTTGGGTGGCATCATCGGCCAGTTCTGTGAGTGTGAGCCGTTTGATTCCATCCTCTAACGCAATATGCTGATTCACCCCAGAGTCGATCACGGCGACAGTGACTCCTTTCCCCCATGTTGAATTATCCTCAAAAATCCCGATAGCTTCGAGGGCGTTGGCTCCAAATGCCTGAGCGCCAACTTGGGCGCCAACATCCGGTGGGGAGGGTATATAAACTGGAAAATTAGGAGAGATGTCAGAGCCATCTATGTCTTCGAGTTGGCCAAAGTTAGTAAACCCGACACGCACAGTTCTCAGTTTGTCAGAGCTACCGAGAAGACGAAGACCTCGGCTAGAAAGACTATTTAAAAAGGCTCTATATTGCTCTTCAGAACTGAAACGAACGAGCCCTTCTTTAGGGGTTTCGGCATCTAGGTTGTCTGAGGCTTCCTCTACTGGAGCCGTCGGGCTCACCTTACTAGCGCGATTTGCGGAAGAATTTTTCTGAACGGAATCCCTTGGGCTGGACTGCTTATGCTCAGTATCTCGTGAAGTCGATTCTAAGCCTTGGAAAGCCGTCATGAGGAAGTAGCCGAGCACTGCGATTAGTGCGATCAGCGCAATGCTGAGGCTACCCACTAGTGTTTTTCGTTGATCTGCCATCCTTCTGAGAGGGTAAACTACACCCATTGACAAAAGTTGCACGGAGAAATGTTTTAAGGGAGCCTCATCTCTCCAGCTTCTCTATCGATTCTCTGAATCGACATCAGGAATGTGGGTGAAGGAGATGCGCATGGGGGCGGCGGAGAGTCCGTCTTGTTCGCAGGCGAGGTGGATGGATTTTTGACCGTGCTTTTGCCGGATTGAATCCAGCGCTTGATTGAGCCGTTCTCTGGTTGGGTCTATGTTAGAGAAGAGTGAGGGTGTGTGGTTGTTTTGTTCTAAAAGGTGGTTCAGTGTCATGGCTACCTGAAGGAGGGGAGCTTGCTGATTGGGGCGTTTTTTCCAGAGCGTGCGAACCACCTTGGCAAAGTGGAGTGAGTCGTTGGAGTGTTCGAAGCGCATTTCAGCCGACCACCCAGAGCCATAAAGGTAGCGAAGCTGAAGCTGAAGTGAGCCTGCGAGGTAGCCTTCTTTCCTTAGCCGAATCGAAGCCTTCTGCGTGAGTTTATGCACCACTGGCAGCGCCATATCTGGTTTGCGTTTATCTGGTGGCAGGACGTGACTGTGGCCAATACTACCGCGGGTGGTTTTTTGTTCTGGGT
>JBLHPP010000159.1:0-6243 GCA_047624385.1 Crocinitomicaceae bacterium | reverse complement strand
CTTTCCCCAAGTGAGCAAGAGATCATCAAACGCTGGATTCTGCAGGGGGCTAAATACGAGAATTTCTGGGCGTTCGTACCTCCGCAAACACCGGAGACTCCCGAGGTGGAGAAAGCTGACTGGAGTGACCAAGCTATTGACTTTCATATTCTTCATCGACTGGAAGAAGAGGGAGTCAAACCATCACCCGAAGCGGACAGGCGAACCTTGATTCGGCGACTGAGCTTCGATCTTACTGGACTGCCGCCGACTCTTGAAGAGGTGCAGGCTTTCGTCGCTGACGAAAGCTCAAACGCCTATGAATCACTTGTTGATGATCTTATTGCTCGGCCAGGGTATGGCGAACATATGACCCGTTACTGGCTGGATCTTGTGCGTTTTGCCGACACCAATGGTATGCACAAAGATTTCTACCGAAACAACTTTGCGTATCGGGACTGGGTGATTCGCGCCTTCAACGACAACCTCGGCTATAACGACTTTCTGCGCTACCAGCTAGCGGGTGATCTGATACCGAATGGAGGAAATGATGCTATGGTGGCATCGGGATTCAACCGGCTCCATCTCATTATTGACAGGGGCACCGCTCTACCGGAGGAAAGCCATTTCAAGAACGTGCTGGACCGAGTCACCGCGGTTGGGACGGCGTTCATGGGGCTGACCGTGCAGTGTGCTCAGTGCCACGATCACAAGTACGATCCGATCACTCAAAAGGATTTTTATTCGCTGTATGCCTTCTTCAACAATTTCGATGCTGAGCCTGAAACCAAGGGAGATGAAAGGGATGGTCTCCAGGCTCCTTTCATCATTATGGCTAGTCCAGAGAAAAAGCAGAAGTTTGCTGACTTTGAACTACAGCTGGCAAGCCTATCCAAGGAATTGAAAGCCGCCAAGGCCGCAGCAGGAAAGGCGAAAGAACCAGCGCAAAAAGCGGCATTGGTTAAAAAGACCCAGGCTGCTAGGGCTAAATTAGGAAGCGTGCGCAAGCTGATAAACGACTTTGATAGAACGATTTCAAAGGCGATGGTGTCGAAAGAGCGGGAAGAAATTCGACCTACTTTCGTCAGAGTCCGTGGCGAGTATGATGCTCCAGGTGAGGAAGTGCAGCGTGGGACTCCCGGTTTTCTCCCTCCGCTTAAGATGGCAGGGAAAGTAGCTTCGCGCTTGGATCTGGCCGAATGGTTCGTCGATCCCAAGCACCCACTGACCGCCCGAGTTGGGGTGAACCGCTTCTGGCAACAATTCTTCGGAGTCGGACTCGTCAAGACGTCCGAGGATCTCGGCACCCAGGGCGAAGTCCCCAGCCACCCAGAGCTGCTAGATCACCTTGCCGTTTCCTTTGTCAAATCAGGATGGGATGTCAAAGCGCTGGTAAAACAAATGGTCATGTCGAAAACCTACCAGCAGTCATCAGTCGCCACTCCTGAACAATTCAGAAATGATTCGGAAAACCGGCTACTCTCACGCGGATCGCGCTTCAGGATGGATGCAGAAATGATCCGTGACCAGATTCTAGTGACCAGCGGCCTGCTCTCGAGAGAGATGTATGGCAGAAGCGTCAAGCCACCGCAGCCAGATGGGCTCTGGAGGGCAGTGTCCATGACCAATGAGACCTTCAAACCCGATACGGGTGCGTCCATCTATCGCCGCAGTGTCTATACCTTCTGGAAAAGGGCGATACCGCCACCGCAGATGACCATTCTCAACTCACCCATCCGTGATGCCTGTATCTCTCGCCGTGAACGCACAAATACCTCCACGCAGGCACTTTTGCTACTCAATGAGACCGAATACATGAAGGCCGCACGCAAGCTTGCCGCGGACGCACTCGCCAATAAGGAACTCTCAGAGCAAGCAAGGGTCGATTTCGTTTACGAAACGGTAACCTCAAAGCTCCCCGACGCGATAGAGCGTGAGACATTGATGAAACTATTGAAGGATCTCGAAGTGGCTTATCTAGCGAATAGTGCTCTGGCCGAAAAGCTCTGCGAGGGGCTCGAACTTCCAGATGCCGGATCGAAGGCTAAGTTGTCTTCATGGACTGTCCTCGTTAACACACTTTATAATTTGGATATCACCAAAACCCGGGAATGACCTTGCCATGAATTTTAACTTCTCAGAACCCTCCATCAACCAATCGCGCCGCCAATTCCTCCTGAACACCGGCATGGGACTGGGGTCAACTGCCTTGGCGTCACTGGTGCCACAGCTTGGCAATGCCGCTGTTCAAGCTGGCTGCCATCACAAGCCACGGGCCAAACGCGTGATCTTCCTTTTTATGGCAGGTGCCCCGAGTCAGATCGATCTCTTCGATTACAAACCCGATCTACACAAACTCTTCAAAACCGAGTTGCCGAAGTCGATCAGCCAAGGGCAACGCGTCACAGCCATGACGCTCGGGAAAAAGCAACTCGTCGTCCCTTCTAAATTCAAGTTTAGCCGACAAGGCAAGAGCGGCGTCTGGATGAGCGAATTATTGCCTCACCTCTCAAGCGTTGCCGATGACTTGTGCCTCATCCATTCCTTTAATACTAACGCGATCAATCACGACCCCGGCAAGACTTCGTTTTGTACCGGCTCGGAAATTCCCGGCAAACCCAGCATGGGTGCATGGCTGAGCTACGGCCTCGGTTCGTTAAACAAGAACCTGCCTGACTACGTGGTGATGCCTTCTGCTCGTTGGAGCGGAAAGGTGAATGTGCAGGCTCTCTATTCGCGACTCTGGGGTAGCGGATTCTTGCCCTCGAAGCACCAGGGCACTTCCTTCCAAAGCACAGGCGATCCAGTTCTCTTTCTTTCCAATCCCAATGGAGTCGATGCCGGAGTGAGGCGCAGGATGCTAGATACTCTGGACGAAGTGAACCGCAAGCACTTCTCCGAGATTGGTGACCCTGAAATCCAGACCACTATCAGCCAGCAAGAAATGGCTTTTCGCATGCAGAGTTCGGTGCCCGAGTTGACCGATATTTCCAAGGAGCCAAAGGAAGTGTTAGATATGTATGGCCCGGATGTTCACAAGCCCGGTTCCTACGCCCGTAATTGCCTGTTAGCTCGCCGCATGGCTGAGCGCGACGTTCGCTTTGTGCAACTCTTCCACCGTGGCTGGGATCACCACACAAAGTTACCTGAAAACATGAAGGGACAATGTGGTGATGTCGATCAACCGACGGCGGCTTTACTTAAAGACCTTAAAATGCGCGGTCTGCTCGAAGACACCCTTGTCGTTTTTGCCGGCGAGTTTGGCCGGACTGTCTATGGCCAAGGAAACATTACTGCAGACAATTACGGCCGGGATCACCACCCACGTTGTTTCTCCGGTTGGATGGCTGGAGGTGGCGTTAAAGGAGGTATCCAGTTCGGGAAAACAGATGACTTTAGTTACAACGTCGTCGAGGATCCGGTGAACGTCCGCGATCTCCACGCCACCATGCTTCACCTCCTTGGGCTCGACCATAACCGCTTAAGTTACGCTCATCAGGGCCTTGATCAAAAGCTCACGGGAGTAGAACCATCCCGGGTCGTGAAAGAGATCATCGCCTGATCCCATAGTAACAAACGAAACAATATTCGATAACGGTGAAGACCACGATTATGTCCTAGAATAAATAATCAACCATAATGGCACTTACTTAAGGGTCTTGGTCGTCATCCGACGCACTGGAAGATTTAGACTTCTTTAGGTGTGGTTTATCGAGTAGTAATATCACTTAGTGAATCAAAAGAGACTAATGCTCGAGTGATTTTTTGATGAATCAAGGCTAGACGAGGGAGTGGTGCGAGCACCATGACCAGGGAGAATCGCCGATTTATCAAGAAAGCGCCCAGCACTCAAAGCTTTCCGCGTAGCGAATTTCCCTAAAGCCCTCAAAAAGAACATTTGTCTCTTTGGTTTTGCTAAGTGGCATAAGTAGTTAGTATTCAGTAGATAGAATCTTAATATATGGAACGAATAGCTAGCACGATGAAGCAAAATAATGTGTCTCAAAGCTCACCAAAATAGACTTAACTAAGCGCTATTGGCAACCCACCCTAACAAATCATGAAACCTACCAGAGCCCTAGTAACTTCCCTCATCCTCGCCGCTGCCACGACTTCGGCTTTCTCCCAATCCAGTGGATCCAGTGGCAATGGATTTAGCTCCTCCAGTATCAACGTCAAGCCCGCTGATAGGGTGACGAAGACGACGAAGACCGTTAAGACTATCCAGTTCGTAGCCGTCAGCCCGGAGAGAGTCTGGAAGAGTAGCGACCAGAAAAAAATCACAGGCTCATTACTCGCCTTCGCTCTAGAAAAAGAGACCGGGAAAGTCAGTATAGTGGAGGCAGAAAAAGTACGATTACTCATCGGTAAGAAAGATTTTACCCTGCCGCTGGCCTCACTCTCGCTGGAAGATCAGGCATACATCCAGAAATTGGTCGATACGGCACGGAGCGCTGGAAGACTGATCGAGCCGGTAGCTAAAAAGCGAGGAATACCCGCAGTTAAGAAACCTACGAAGGATTAGCCAGAACCACTGAGCGCGACACGCCCGCGGCTGGCGCCGATTACCATTCCAAAAAACATTGCCGGGAAAGTCATCTACACAAGGTAAATTCTGGATATAGTACTTACTCTCACCCCAACGCCCCAATGGATAAAACAATGAATACCACAACGACCACCGAGGTGGCCGAAACAAATTCGAAGACCACCTTGAACATCATCGTGGCAGTGCTTCTGACAGTGCTCGGTTTATGGATGACGGTGGCAGACTTTTCTCATCAGGGAGATCTGATCTTCCAGAGCTCTAGCAGTATTCTGATCAGCTCACTCTTCGTCTCGGCCTTGTTCTTGGCTGGGATCGTGATCGCCGCTCTGCCGAAACGACTTGTTGTCGGAGTCAACCTGCTATTGCTCTCCCGCCTTGCGATGGGCTTCCCGCTCAATATTTGGCTAGACAACACTCTCGCTTCGCGGGTGGTCACCGTCGCATTTCTTCTCATCTCACTAGCGTATTTGATCGTGACCCTGCGGCGGTCTGAGATTCTCAGATCACGGCCCTGGATCCAGTTGAAGCATACAGTCATCGCGGTAGTTGCTTGGGTCTTCATCGGCATCTTGGCTATTCCGATCCTGGTCACGGGTTATGCTTATGGCACGCAGAACCTGCTGGGAAGATACACATCTATCACCCCAGCCGGGGTAGACTTGTTGGAGACCGTTTTCGAGAAGGACGGCCAGAAGGTGCACCTTGTCGGCATGATGCATATCGGCGACGGTGCCTATTACAGCGACCTGATGGAACGTCTCAATGCCACTCCCACATCCAGCCGGAAACGGCTCGTCCTAACCGAGGGTGTTTCCGACCGAAATAAGATCCTCCCTGAGGACTTTGCGAAGGGAAAGACCTACGAGCGCTGGGCGCAGTTGTTAGGGGTTGAGTCGCAAAAGTCGCTCATGTCTCCAGCTGCCGATACATCCACCCAATTTGCCGAAAAATCACTGCCTGTTGATAATCCAGCGATAACCTGGCAGAATGCCGATATCGATGTCTCTGACTTTGAAGAACATCATCGAGATTTGCTGGTGGAAATCCTGACGTTAATGAGTTCCGGCGACCTTGCTGAAATGCTCTCTGCAGATACAGCAAACTTCAGTGGCATGGAAATCGAGGACTTGATGATGAATGGGCTGATTCTTGCCCGTAACGATATCCTGATGAAGCGTTTCAACGAGGCTGGCGCTGGATTTGAGGAAATTTATATCCCTTGGGGAGCCGCTCATCTGCCAGACATCGAAAAGCGCCTACTTGCCCAAGGCTATCAGAAAACAGATGAGACGGTACGGCCTGTGATGAAATTCTGGGAATAGAGCAAGTGAGAGCCGACCTAGGACCATCCCAAAAAACTCTATTTGGAAGGTCGTCTCTAGACTGTTTCTTAAGGTGTGATTTATCGAGTAGCTAGTAGCTTGATAGATGGAACGAATAGCTAGCAGTGTGAAGCAAAATAATGCGTCTCAAAGATCACTAAAATAGACTTAAGGGCACCTCCGGCAACTAGCGTTGGTGATGCTGGAAAGAATTTCAAGCGAGGCTAGGCGTGATGAGTGAGCGGATTTTTATCCGTGAACGAAGAATAACGCAGCCTAGCGCAGAAAGGCTTTCCAGCCCGAAGGGGGCCTATCTTCAAAAACGAGCTACGCTCGCAAATTTAAAGAATTAATAACTCACACACCGACAGCGGGAGTTGCCGGAGGTGCCCT
>JBLHPP010000158.1:0-6259 GCA_047624385.1 Crocinitomicaceae bacterium | reverse complement strand
GGCGTGATCTTTTGGTGTTAGATCTGTAAAATCGAAAGTAGCCTGTTTCTCACCGACTAACGCTTGGAAAGTCAGTTTGCTAGAGCTCTCGACTTTTGCCAGCCAGATTTTACCTCGCGCCTTCGATATGATGATCGGTTTTGCTTTCAGCTCGTTAGCGTGGCTGATTTCGGTAAGTAATTTGATCAGACCCTTGTCGAGAATTGTTCGGCGTTCGTCGGAGAGGGGACGTGCTTTCCTGCGCGGGCTGCTGAATCCTCTTTTAGAAGTTGAATTACTGACTACGGCCGGTGATCCAGCGCCAGTGATTTGTAGGAGCTTCTTCCCGAGCGATAACAAGATGGCGCCAGTGGCAGTGGTCAGGGTGCGAGGACCGTAGGAGCAGTCCGAGTTACAGTTCGGGCGGTCTCTGCCCCACGGCTGGAGGATTAGACCTCCGTTGTGTGTTTCTGAGAGAATCAGGAATGTCTTCATGTAATCGAAGTAAGCTCGGAGCTGCTTTGGTTGATCGCTCTGTGCAGAACCCAGAATACTCCAGAAGCCATGGAGATTACCTCCAGCGTGGCCGTCAAAGGCGTTGCCGGGGGCAATTACGCAGGTGTTCGCTAGGTGCATGCCCAGATACTTCCATGATTCCGGGGTGCTACCGCGAACCATGTGCGCCACCGCACCCATACCAACGGGAGCCAAGTGTCCGCCGCTACGAGTTGTTTTGTAAGCTTTCTTAGGTTCGGGAGCTTGCTCATAGTCTGGGTGATTACGGTCCACGCGTAGAATGCCCTTGTCCTTTAGCTCGGTAACGATATTGGTAGCTGCTTCCTTTTCAAGCCAATCGGTCGGCTTAAAACGAGGATCAGCCTTGGTTGGCCAGAAGACATCATACCCACCGATATCTTTCATCCCGTTGGGTAACAAATAGCCAGCTCCTTTGCCGCTTTTGCTGCCTTTACTTGGGTTTTTCAGTTTAATGATAGCATGACGGTGGGTGATTTTAGGGCTATTGAAACGGTCTGCGGAATTGAAGGCGTAGGCGATTTGTGCCGTGTCGGGTGTCGCGCTGTTGAGATAATGCTGATGAATTTTCTGATAGAGAGCTTCGTCGTAAGGCAGCTCAGCTTTGTTGAATAGGCTCATGGCGACCATCTGTAGTCCAGAAATAGCGGCGATGGATGCGTAAGGTTTTTTTCCGGTGAGTCTCAGGTTGAGTTCGGCACGGTGTGTGTAGATGCCGTTGCCGTTACGTGATCCCAGTGGCATGGCTGCTGTTAGCGATTCTATCGCTGGCAGGAGTTTTCTGTCCTTATGTAAGAGGTAATACTCACCCATGACGATACCCTCGAATCCCCATCTCCAGGTCTGGAAACCGCCGCCGCCAGGATTATAACGCAGGTTGTAATAGCTCTTGATGTTGTCCTTGATGATGCTCTTGTACTTGGAATTTCCGCTAGCCATCAGAGCTAGCATCTGGTGCGACTTATTATGTGGGCCGCCGTAGAAGGCGTTTGGTTTTTTCCAGTTGTCGGATTTGTAGTCCATCACGATAAAGTCGCAGAGTTCTTCGAGCATCATCTCGGAGCGTTTGCAGTTGTAGGGGAAGCTCTCAGCAAATCGGCCCACTACCCTGAGCGGTACGGTGACCGTTTTCTCATCACTTTTAACCCCCATCGGCCAAACGATAAGGTTGAGTTTACCATCACTTCCTTGGCTATCCTCGATGTAAGCTGCCAGCTCCATCATAGGGCCGTCCCAGCCGCCGCCACCCTTGAGGTTACGGCCAAAGCGATGGGATGTTTTGAATTTCTTGCCATTGGCCCCGACGATGATGTCACCGATCGTGATAAGCCCCTTAGCTGGAGACTGTTTGTCTTGGAAGACATACTTGACCACGAGCTGGTTCGCCTTGTCAGGGTAGATGCGTGCGCGGATTCCGGTTGGCCCCAGGTTGAGCAGCCATGGCACGGTTTTCAGTGTTTTCTCCATCTCTAGATCATAGAAGCTCCGCAGCTTCACATTCCACGGGTATTCGCCACTTGGCATGATGGAGGACGCGTTTTGCGAGAGAAGGCAGAGCATTAATAAGGATAAGAAAAATCTCATTTTCATGGCGTATGATTAGCAGGTGATTGGTGGCATGGCAATAATCGATCGTTCGAGGGTTTATATATTCTGATCGAGCGCTGATTTTGACTGGGAATGCTGACTTTTCATGAAACGGCACAGTAACCACTTACTCTGAGAAGTGATCATTCCAAAGCCCAAGACAACATCACTACTTTCTCTGAATTATGTGACAGTTGATAATATTGGATTGGTATTCTAAGCTAGAAGAATGAAGCAAAATAACGCGTCTCAAAGCTAACCAAAACAGGCTGAAATAAGTGCAATTAATGGCAGTCTAGCTAGCGCATTACTTCACGAGTTGGTGGAGCATTCGTGCAGGTTGGTGGTGGCTGGTCTTAAAAATGACCAACGTAAACGAATTGATGAAATATTATACTCGTCATAAATCTTCAAATTGCCAATGCTTTCGCTTGCTTGAACTATAAGTCTGGAGACAATCAACACCTTCTAAGATTTTTTTATAGATATGAGTAACTCCACTTTTTCTGAAATTGCCAAAGCCCTGCGCGAGCACCAGTCCTTTATTATTATGAGCCACGTACGTCCTGATGGCGATGCGATTGGCTCACAGTTAGCTCTCGGCCACGCGCTCGAGCAATTGGGCAAGACTGTCTATTATGTCAACGAAGATGGCTTGCCAGATAATCTCGCTTTTCTGCCACACTCAGAAAACGTCATCCAACCTACTGGTGAAGTGTTTGATGTAGAGGTGGCCATCGCACTTGACTGCGCCACCAAACCACGTCTCGGTGACAATGCCCTCAAGGCTGCATCCAAGGCAAAGCTCTGGATCAACATGGACCACCATATATCCAACACTGAATATGGAGATTTAAATTACATCGATTCCATTTCACCGGCGACAGGCCAGATCCTTTATAACTTCATCACCTCAGAAGGCTTCCCCATCTCCGATGTGACCCGTGATTCTATCTACGTGGCAGTGTCCACCGATACCGGCTCATTCCAGTATGGTAGCACGACGGCAGAAACGTACGAAATGGCAGCTGACCTTATGCGCCGTGGTCTCAAGGTTGGTCAGATCAATGCTAAAACCTACGACAGCCACCCATATCGTCGAGTCGAACTTCTTCGCCGATTACTCAACACACTGCAACTTTCCGAGGACGGCCGCATGGCTGATTGGCAGCTAGTCTACAGCACACAAATAGCACTTGGGCTCAAGCCTGAAGATAGCGAAGGACTCATTGATATGATTCGCGCTGTCGATGGTGTCGAAGTAGCTGTCTTCTACGAAGAACTCAAAGATGGTATGATTCGTGTGAGTATGCGCTCTAAGAATAAGGCAATCAACGTCTGTGACGTGGCCAAAGTATTTGGTGGCGGTGGTCACGCAATGGCTGCTGGTATCCGCACTGATGGCACCATCGAGAGTGTCCGCGACGCAGTCTCTGCCGAGCTACGTGACCGACTCGATGCAATTCCTAAATTATAGATAAATGACTGATATCGAAGAAATTCCTAGTGGTGTGCTCGTGGTCGATAAAGACCCTAACATGACTTCTCATGATCTGGTAGCCATCACGCGCCGCCAACTCAAATTTAAGAAAATTGGCCACTGTGGCACGCTTGACCCGATGGCGACTGGCGTGATGATGTTGGTCATCGGAAAGGCGACAAAGCTTCAGGACAAGCTGATGTGTGAGGATAAAGTCTACGACGGTTCTCTCAAGCTAGGAATCACCACCGGCTCGCAAGATAAGGAAAGCGACATCGAAGAGGTGAAGGATGTTCCTGATTTTTCAGCGGAAGATATAGATGGAGCATTCAAGAATTTCTTAGGTGATTTTGAGCAAATGCCGCCGATGGTGTCTGCGATAAAAATGAATGGTGTGCCACTCTACAAGCTTGCCAGAAAAGGTATCACAGTGGAACGCAAGTTGCGTGCCGTGACTGTGATGGATTATAAGATCCATCGCGTCGAACTTCCCGAAGTAGACTTCACTGTCAACAGCACCAAAGGCTTTTACGTTCGCACCTACGCGCATGATATAGGTCAGAAACTTGGCTGTGGAGCACACCTTATCGCCCTTCGCCGAACCCGCTCAGGTAAGTTTGATCTCAGCCGGGCAATCAAGACGGAAGACCTCAAAGTAGCCACCCGCGAGCAGATTATCGAAAAGATGATCAAGCTCGATGAAATTGCAGAAATGCTTTCCTAATAAACCTAATGAAGGTGTTCCATCACATCGGCGAGCTTCGCCAATTAGAGAAGCCCGTGCATCTAGCACTTGGAGTCTTTGACGGTGTGCATGTGGGACACCAAGAAGTCATCCGACCAGCCGTTGATGCTGCTAAAAAGGATGGCGGACTGGCTGGAGTAGTGACTTTCGAGCCACATCCGATCCGGGTTCTAGCACCTGAGCGCGCGCCTCGGCGTATCTTGGCGTCGATCCAGCATAAGGCAGACTTACTTGCAGAGCTCGGAGTCGATTTCCTTTGTGTCCAAGAATTCACCCTCGATTTCTCAAGACAAGAGGCGAGGGAGTTTATTGAAGACCTCACTCAGAACTCAAGACTACTCCGGCACATTGCTGTAGGAGAAGATTGGATCTTTGGTAAGGCTCGGGGTGGTAATGTTCAGCGCCTGCGCGAATGGGGTGAGGAGTTAGGCTTCGTCGTCAATGCTGCGCCACCGGTCATGGTGCAAGGTGAGCGGGTGAGTAGTACCCGTATTCGCCAAGCAATCCGTGATGGCAATCTAGCCGCAGTCAAAGAGATGTTAGGCCGTGATTATACAGTGGTAGGAACCGTGGAGAAAGGCAAGCAGTTGGCTCGTCAGCTCGGCTTCCCAACGGCCAATGTGGTGGCTCACAATGAGCAACTTCCACCGGACGGAGTCTGGGAGTTAGAAGCCGTCATTGAAGGCGCTCATTTCCAAGCGATCGGAAATCTAGGCCGACGTCCCACTGTTGAGAACGAGAATGCTCGGCGATTGCTAGAAGTGCATGTCTTCGACTTCAATGGCGACCTCTATGATAAAGTCATCGAAGCTAAATTTATCAAATTCATTCGCCCAGAGAAAAAATTTGACTCAGTCAGTGATCTCAAAACACAGATATCAAATGATGTAGCATCGGTTCGTCGCTAAGCTAGAGAATATTCCCACCGCGACCCAACGAGCGAGGCACTTAGAAGATCAGAAGATCGCTTCCAGCCTCTTCCATCATGATGAAGCATCTCTACCGCGAAAAATACGAAAGGTCCAGTATGATGAAGCGTAGAAGGGGAGAGGTGTAGACGATGAAAAGGGCAGGAAGAGTTCAGACTAGAGTGTTCAGTTTTCAGACAATTCTCAATTATCAATTCGAGCGCAGCGGCTCCCCCGCCGTAGGTGCGTAAATATCATAACCGGCAGCCGTCGCCCTAGCGACGCCTGCCGTTCACCAGGTTAGAAAAACGCCTCCGAAGGAGCCGATCACGAATCGGGCCGACACCTAAAAAGGATCTATCCATTTGAGGAAATATCCCACCGCTAAACACACGAAAAACTCTAAAAGTGCTCATTTGAGCATGTGATATCAGCAAGGGATCTCATCCCATTAGAACCAGCTCAAAAATCCCTGATAGACACACTAATCCTAAAAACCCCCTAGACAGCTCAATGCTATCCCGGCTAAAATCCGAAATGATTAAACCACTGATATCCCGTCCGTAGGTCATACGAATAAATACTGTTAGGCTAAATGAAACATATTCAAATCATAGATGGTGCAGACAATTGCACATTTGATATTTTTGCTGCTACAGCGGAAGAGTTCTCATTAATTTTCCCTGAAGGACAAGATGTCGCTTTTATTGGGGAAGTTTACACCAGAGAATCTAAGATGCTGTTGGATAAAGCATTCACGGCAATTTGGACAAGGAGAATAGCCAAGAAAGATGTTCTGGGAATACACGGAACTTTATTTTACGAACTAGAAGATAAAGCTCAATATTACCCATCGAGGCGTGATGAAAATGCTATCAAGCCTGATGGCACTGCACTCAGATGATCAAATTTCCTAACAAGACACGACACCCAATCACTGACACGCTGAGAGCGAGCCGATTTATGACAATTTTAACCACAACCCAAAACTTGAAGTGCACTGAGTGTCAGTGATTGGTGCGCTTT
>JBLHPP010000157.1:0-6290 GCA_047624385.1 Crocinitomicaceae bacterium | reverse complement strand
AGGTCACCGTCCTGATCGAGATCAAAGCTCGCTTTGATGAAGCTAGAAACCTCCATAGAGCCGAGGAACTCCAGCGTGCAGGAGTTCAGATTATCTATGGAGTCAAGGGACTCAAGACCCACGCCAAAATCACTTTAGTCCTCAGGAAAGAAGCTGGATCGATCAAGCGCTACTGCCACTTTGGCACAGGAAATTACAACGAGACAACCGCTCGCCTTTACACTGACGCCTCTATCCTCACGGCAAATGACAACTTTGGTGCCGATGCTTCACTCGTATTCAACGCAATCACTGGTCGCTCAAAGCTACTCACTCCAAAACACATCCTCCCTGCCCCTACCCACATGAAGAAACGCTTACTCGAGCTCATCTCCAGCGAAGCGTCGCGGGCTAAATCTGGCGAGAAAGCATTCATCACGGCGAAGGTAAACTCACTCCAAGACAAGGACATCATCGATGCCCTCTATAGTGCCTCAAAAGCGGGAGTTAAAATCAAGCTCAACATCCGTGGTATTTGCTGCCTCAAAACCGGCTCCCGCCAAGAAGCTAAAAATATCGAAGTAGTTTCGGTGATCGACTACTACCTCGAACACGCAAGAATTTTCCAGTTCCACCAAGGTGGAGATAATCTAATATTTATTTCCTCAGCTGACTGGATGACACGCAACCTAGAAAAGCGGATAGAACTCATGATTCCAGTCACCGACAAGGAGATCAAAATCCAACTCACTGACATCATTGAATGCGCATTCAAAGACAACCAACAAGCGCACCGTATCCTAGAAGACGGTAGCTCAGAACGAATTCACCAAAAAGGAAAGGCCAGCGCATTTAGAATGCAGGAACACCTGCAAAAAAAGGCAACTAAACTTGCCAAAGCAAGATCCTACGCTCGCACGACCACCTTCGAGCCACACACGCCAAATAAACAAAAGCGCTAGAATGGCCAGAGCCAAGGGATCATAAAGCTCGCTACAATCCAGAGGATCACATTGAGTGGGAAGCCGACTTTGAAGAAGTCGCTGAATTTATAGCCTCCAGCACCATAGACGAAGGTATTGGTTTGGTAGCCGATCGGGGTGGAGAAGCTGGCAGAGGCACCGAACATCACTGACACGACGAATGGTCGTGGGTCCACGCCCATCTGAATTCCTACAAAGATAGCGAGGGGTGTAAGCAAGGCAGCCACCGCATTGTTCGAAATCATCTCGGTGAGGACATTGGATAACAGATAGAAGGCTGCCAGCATGATGTAAGGCTTCATCCCAGCATCAACAAAACTAAGACCATCCACTAGCCCAACCACAGCTCCTGCGGTATTTGCAGCGAGACCACTATGAGTCATCGCCATGCCTAGCCCCAGCATACCACAAATCATGAACACGACCTTCCACTCAATTGCTTGAAACGCCTCATGTGGGTCGAGACAACGTGTCACCAAAACTCCGAAAGCACAGCACATCGCTAAAAGTACCGTAGGAACTGTAGGTATGCTAAAGTTCCCTCCCAGTGCTCCAATCAGAATAAAAGCAGCTAAAGAAATAAGTACAAATGGAGCCTTATGGGTGCGACTTTCTTGGTGCTTAGGAGCGCTGAGGTTGATAAAATCTTTTTGCTGGAAGAGTCGCTGCATCTTCTCCGATGGTCCCTGCACTAACAACGTGTCACCAAACTTTAAGCGCTCGTCCTCGAATCGCTCACGCAGGTTCTCACCCTTCCGATGCACGGCTAGAATGAGCACACCAAAGCGCTGACGGAAATTGAGTTCTTTTAGATTTCTTCCTGCTAGGGAGGACCCTGGGCCAAGAATACCTTCCATCAATACTGCCGACTCCGTGCGGATGTCTTCCAAGCCTAGTTTCTCTTCACCCCGGACATCGACATCGGTATTATTCTTGATTCCCATCAGAGCTTGGACTCCCCCTTTGAAAACAATCTCATCACCCATTTTAAATCGAAGCTCTGGGAGTGGATCCAGCAATCGATTACCATCTCTGCGGACTTCTATCACTCTCGCTTTCTTTATCTTAGCTAACTCTGAATCAGGAAATAGCTGGCCCGCGAGTGGGGAGTTCTCTTTAACAAAGGCGTGCGTTATAAATTCGCGGCTCGTTTCGTTATCGATCAAAGCGGCCAATGTCGTGCGGTCTGGCAATAATTTCCTGCCAATAGTAATCATGTAGACAAACACCACTACCACAAAGGTAAGTCCCAAAGGAGTGATTTCAAACATGGTGAATGGTGTCATCTCCTTATTAGCAATACCCGCTGCCACGAGATTCGTCGACGTACCAATGATCGTCATGGTTCCACCAGCGACCGCGGCATAGGACAGTGGAATCAGGAATTTTGAAGCCTTGTAATCCTTTCGGCGGCATATCCCCAAGACAATAGGCATGAAAACCACTACTACTGGAGTGTTATTAACGAACCCAGATAAGCTCGCGACCAATATCATCATCACCACTAACATACGCATTGGACTTCCTCCTGCAAATTTCTCGAACCAATTGCCCAAGGACTCAATCACTCCAGTGCGATCTAGTGCCGCACTCATGATGAACATACACGCCACGGTGATTGGCGCAGGGTGGGAAAACACCAACAAAGCATTATTCTCAGCTCCTGGAGTCACCGATAGCACACCAGAGAAAATACAGGCCACCAGCCCACCAATGGCAACTAATTCAGTAGACAGCCATTCCTTCACGAAAGCCGTAAAGACTACGACCATCAAGATCGCCAAAAACACCTGCTGACCATTCTCAAAAAACATCAATACAAATACCTAGCAGAAATATCTAACTCTGCTAAGTCCAAAAATTCGACTCTACAGAAAAAATTGCTCCCACTCAGCCTTTTTGAAACCGACCAAGGCCCCTTTTGGCGAAATAAGAAATGGACGCTTCACCAAGTTTCCTCGGCTATGAAGCATCTCCAGCGCCTCCAATTCGCTCAGTTTTGGAAGGAGGTCTTTCATCCCCAGCTCACGGTAATCTCCGCCAGAGCTATTAAAAAGTGCATTGAGTGTCCGGCCACCCTGCAATGCAAGCTTCAGTTCATCGACTGAGGGAGGAGTCTCGCGAATCGCGACTTCCTCTACCTCAATAGTATTTTCAGCCAACCACTTCTTGGCCTTACGGCAAGTGCCACATCCTTTGTAACTATAGTACTTAAGCATGAGCACTGGAGCTAAAAGCTCCTCTAAATTAACCAATACGGAAGGTGATACGAGCCTTCGTAGTATCGTAAGGAGACATCTCCATACGCACACGATCGCCAATAACTAGACGGATAAATCGCTTACGCATTTTACCTGAAATGTGTGCCAATACTTCGTGACCACCAGCAAGCTCAACTCTGAACATAGTACCAGCAAGAACAACCTTGATGATACCTTCAATCTCAACAGACTTATCCTCGCGTTCGTCTACTACTTTTTTCTTGAAACGGCCTCTTCCTCCGCCGGGTCTTCTGTTTGGGCGACGACCGCCTCTTCTTGGTTTTGCTGCGATAACTTATCTCCTTTGTTGATTAAATCAGATGCGAGCGCCATTAATTATGCCAACTCACTTCGAGCGCGCATCTTCATTAGATATCTCGTCTGCGCAACACTTATTTAAGACTATTGTTGAATAAATTTTTCTCGAAAAAAAGCTCCAAGGCTGAACCTTGAAGCTTTTGAAATATTATACTAGCTGTAGGACGACTCTACACGCTTGGCTACATCACGATACCCGTAATCAACTTCGTAGATTTGCTTAAAGCATTCCAGAGCCTGGTCCTTCACTCCCATTTTCTCGTGAATTAGGCCTTTTTCGTAAAGAACCTCTTTCTTAGTCGTATCCATTGCCTGCAAGTCTGCCAAGGCATCGGATAATTGCTTGAGAGCAAGGTCGTACATGGACTTACCATCAAATGCGCGCGCTAGAGTGAGCAATACGCGTGTCCTAATGTGTGGGTTGCGTGTAGCTTGCTGCAAATGCGGAATCGCGTCACTATATTGGCCGGCATTGTAAAGAGCTGAGCCAAGATCGAAACGGAGTTGCGGGTCAGTAGGGTTTTGCTCTACTCGTTTTTCAGCCTCTGCCACGGACTCCTTAGCTCGTAGTTGTCTAGCTGACACGACCTGAGCGCGAAGCTCTTGATTATCAGGATCTGCTTCAAGCTGAGCCTCGATTGCCTTAACAGCCTCATTGGCAACACGATCACCAATCTGGCCTGCCTTTAACTTCAGAGCTGCATCGCCGTCACTGATCTGGAAAGCCCAGTCATAAAACGCTTGCGCATCTTTCCAGTTCTCCATTTCTTCATAGAGTTGGGCTATATCCTTCACAACGCTGAGATCGTTTTGATCCGCTTGATATAGTTGGGTCAATTTACTTAACTTTTCGATCTGCTGATCCTTCGTCATTGCAGCCCGATCCGAAGCTTCAATTTCAGCCATTTCCGCGGTGTCCTTCTTGAGGTCATCTATACTTTGAGCATCTTCCCACCTTTGCTTCTTCATTGATGCTCGGGCTGATGAATCTTTAGACCCCTTGACCGCATGGATATCCGCTGGATCCTCCTTTAGAATGTCATTATATACATCAGTAGCTAGATCTGGCTTATCACGGAGGAGGTAGTGCTCAGCGAGCTTGTGCATCAGATTCGTGTTTTCAGGCGCACCTTTACGCACGGTTTCAAGTGCAAAGGCTGCGGTATCCAAGAGGTTCAGACGCATGGCTGTATCAAACAGCACATCGTTGATCTGAGGCTCATAGGGATCTTTCTCGAGCTCCTTCTCAATCTGCATCAAAGCGCTTATTGGGTCCTTTTTAGCAGCACTAGCCAACTTCATTGACGACACCCCGCCCGAGAGCCTTGCTGTCATACTACCAATCTTCTTCTTTTTACCTGAAGTCGCCACCACTAGGATAGCGCACCTGCGAGCGAGTTGACGGCCAGTGAGAAATCCTGGTTCATCTTTAAGCACTGCATTAACCAAACTAATGGCATAAGTATGGTTCTGCATTTCCACAGCGGAAAGTGCTTTCAGCCAAAGTGTGTTTAGGTTTTGAGGTAATTTAGCCTCTGTAATTTCAACGATTTGATCACTCATCTACTAGTCTTATTTGTGTTAGGTAAAGGATTTCAAGGCGTTGCACACACCAAGATTTGCGGTATCATGGCCAAATCATCTATCATGGCAAGCTAACGCTCAAAAATTTCAAAATAAAAGCTCTGACAATTCGCAAACTAACTATTATAAGACTCTCCAATCCACAAAATTTACACGATTATGTCTACCGTTCTTATCATCGGCGCCGGCGGTGTCGGCTCCGTAGTTGCTCACAAATGTGCTGAACTCTCCACCATTTTCACCCACATCACTCTAGCATCACGCACTGTCTCGAAATGCGACTCAATTGCCTGCTCGGTCAAAGAGCGCTACGGTGTGAATATCAGCACTGCTCAAATTGATGCTGACAATATTCCTGAAACGGTAGCTCTCTTAAAACAGGTGAAACCGTCGCTCGTCATCAATGTGGCCCTCCCCTACCAGGATCTACCATTGATGGATGCCTGCCTCGAAGCTGGAGTCCACTACCTCGATACCGCAAACTACGAGCCACCTAACGAAGCAAAATTCGAATACCACTGGCAATGGGCCTACCAAGAACGCTTTGAGAAGGCTGGTCTCAAAGCTCTGCTTGGCTCTGGATTCGACCCAGGAGTCACCAACGTCTTCACAGCATGGGCGCTCAAGCACCACTTTGATGAGATCCATTATCTCGACATCGTTGATGTCAACGGTGGAGACCACGGCCAAGCATTCGCAACCAATTTTAACCCTGAGATCAATATCCGTGAAGTCACGGCGGCCTGCCGGCACTGGGAAGATGGTGACTTTCTCGAAACTGATGCAATGTCGCTTTCGCAAAAATTCACTTGCCCGGAACAAGTCGGCACCTACTCGGTCTACAGGATGTATCACGAGGAGATGGAGTCGCTCACCAAGCACATCCCCACCATCAAACGCGCACAATTCTGGATGTCATTTTCTGAAAATTACCTCAAACACCTCGAAGTCCTACGAAATGTCGGCATGACCCGTATTGACGAAGTCGAATACAACGGTCAAAAAATCGTTCCCCTCCAGTTCCTCAAAGCCATCCTCCCTGACCCCGGCGACTTAGGTAAGACCACCACCGGCAGGACATGTATTGGATGCATCATCCGCGGCATCAAAGACGGGCAAGAAAAAGCAGTCTATATCTACAACATTTGCGACCACGAAGAATGCT
>JBLHPP010000156.1:0-6316 GCA_047624385.1 Crocinitomicaceae bacterium | reverse complement strand
GGAAGAGAAAAGTGTCGAAGAGGTAATCATTACGCTTAAACTTATTGGCGACGATGTTGCGGGGTTACTTTACCTCAACGATAAGTTAGGAGCACGTAAGTCTGAGTCTCCAGTTGAATAACTATGACGGGCGGTAGGCCAGTCCGATGAAGAGACCCCTGCCGCGAAAAACGCGAAAGGATCGAAAGTGGTGGACGATGAAACATTCCTACCACGAATCCACACGGATCTGACGAATCAGGACAAGTAAGCAAAGCTGCGGCTTATCCTCTGGACTATCCCTCCTCTCGATTCTCAATTCCAAATTGGAGCACCGCGACTCAATCCATCATGATAAAAGTGGTATGAAGCACGCTTCTACGCGGAGATTATTCCTGCTCTTTTTTATCTTCTAAGAGGTGATTAGGGATTTCCATTTCAACGAAATCATCGCCTTCGAAAATTTTTCTTACGAGATTGAAGCTCATGAGGAGGAAGAGGCCGATAAGGAAGAAGCCAAGTTCCATTAGAACCGGTGAACTCATGTAGCCGGCAATCTTTGCTGCCACTTCGCCAGCGAAACCTTCAAGCAGGAATGCGCATGCTCCTACGATACTGAGTACAACAAAGAATCCACTCATGAATAAACACCCAATGATCAGCGTCTTTACCCATGACTTTTCCCACTCAGGTGAACGTTTTTTGATAGTCAGCAGAGCATAAACCCAAGCTGCAAATCCAGCTCCGAGAGCTATACCCCAAGTCACAAAGTTCTTGGTAGTGAAAAGAACCTCAGCCCATTCTGAGGCCACGTTACCAAGCCCACCCGGGCCAACCACAGAGATGACTTTGATCGCTAGTAGTGCGATCACTAAAATGAGGAAGGTGGCATAACCACCGATAAAGCAGATGCGGAGCATAAGTGACTGGTGCACTCGCAATGGCAGAATTTCAACATTAATCCGAGCTCAAATAAAAAGTGGCCGTAAACCTGTATCTCCACTTGTCGTCGCTCATAGAATAGCTAAAAATAGCGAGAACAATGGATTTCACTGAAATTGACCGCGAGGATTTTCGCAATTTACTCACAGAGATTGGTCAGACCTGGATGCCCTTTGGCAAATTTGGGCCAAACGATTACCCACCACGCGGAGTTCCCATCATGGATTTACCTCCCGAGTATTTATCGTGGTTTAAGGACAATGGATATCCTAAGGGAAGGTTAGGGGAATTACTCGAATCAGTTTGTGATTTGAAAGAAGTAGGGATGGATATGGTCTTTGAGCCGATGCGTAAAGTGAATGGTGGGCGGGTGAGTGTGGGAAAACGTAAACCAAAGACCAATTTTTGAGTGGGTTTTAAGCGATGAATTATCGACTAGAGAGTGGTTGTAATGACAATATTTAAAGAAAATCCTAGCTCAAGGGCTTGACCCAGAGGGGAGTTAGTCGTAGGAAATGATCATGGAACCACTTTACGAGGGCAAAGCTAAGCGACTCTACACTACTGACGACCCAAATATCCTCCGTATGGAGTACAAGGACGAAGCCACCGCATTCAATGCTGAGAAGAAGGCTGAGTTTGAGAATAAGGGCCGCCTGAATACAGCTATCACCCTCGCAATTTACCGTATGCTTGAAACTAAGGGCGTTGAAACACACCTTATCGAAGAGATCGATGAGACCAATGTTCTCGTGAAGAGCGTCGACATACTGATGGTTGAAGTGATCGTGCGTAATATTGCTGCGGGTTCATTCTGCAAGCGGGTTGCTGTTGCTGAAGGCACTGTCTTCAATAAACCAATCGTTGAGTTCTCCTACAAGAGCGACGAACTAGGTGATCCACTTATTAACGACGACTACGCCCGTGAAATGGGACTCGCCACCCCTGAAGAGTGCGCCGAACTTAAGCAAAAGGCTCTCATCATCAACGACGTGATGATCGACTTCTTCAAGCGTGCTGGACTTAAACTCGTGGACTTCAAAATCGAATTTGGTCGCACCAAAGATGCGGACGCAAAGATTGTTCTTGCTGACGAGATTAGCCCAGACACATGCCGCCTTTGGGACCTTGAGACTGGTAAGAAGCTTGATAAAGACCGCTTCCGCCAAGACCTTGGTGGTGTCATGGAAGCCTACGAAGAAGTACTCAAGCGCGTTGAAAACGTCTTGAAGTAAGCTTAGGTTCTATCTAATTTTCTAAAAACCTCGCAGAGCCATGACTCTGCGAGGTTTTTTGTGCTCACCAACGCTTTCACATGACGAGTTGTTTTCAATTTCACAGCCCCTTGACGCGTGTCCGCATCACATTAGACAAATGGATTGTGTTCTTTTTCGTGACCAATGGTGGTTTGGCTGCCGTGGCCTGAGCAGACCACTGTAGCATCGGGCAGAGTGAAGAGCTTGCTGCGGATACCTTCTAGTAATTCCTCGTGGGAACCACCAGGGAGGTCAGTTCTGCCGATAGACCCCTCCATCAGAGTGTCGCCAGCAAACACCGCACCTAGTGATGGAAAGTAAAAAATAACGGAATCAGGTGAGTGCCCAGGCACATGTGCTATGTTAAAACCAAGTCCACCAATCGTATGGCTTTCCTTACCGTCGAGTAAAACATCAGGAGTGAAAGCTGCTATGTTTATAGGAAGCCCCCAGTTCTCACGTGCCTCTTTTTGACGAATCAGCGCCTCTGAGTAGGGCGAGTGCATCAAAACCTCAACGCCCATTGCCTGAAGCGCTGCGACATCCTCAGTGTGATCAAAATGCTGGTGAGTCAGTAAGAGGTGGGTAGGTTTGAGCCCTTCTTGCTCGATGACCTCATGAATCAGAGCTGGGGCATCGATCACGACACATGCATCCTCGAGCTCAATAATGTAACCATTAGTGAAAACATGGCCTCCTGTGTAACTGTGAATTGACATGGGTGCATGATCTCTAGCCGCTGTGACGAATCAATAAAAATTTAAGTGTGTTCGAGGAGTATGGGATATTTCGTCTTTACGGAGGCTGAGCTTTGGTTAGAGTGTTTTTGCTTCAATATTTATTGGAGAAATGTGTATGGGAACTAGGTCAGAGATTAAGAAAATTGATACGTTACAGAGTGTGGAGCTCGGTGACGGGGTCGAGATTCTACTACGTGTCGCTGGGCCATTTGTACGTTCCATGGCGCTACTCATCGATTACCTGATCATTATTGGTATTTTGATTGTGCTCGGGATTGTTACCAGCTTTATCGCATTTGGTACGAATGAGAATATAGCCAATGGCATTATGTTGATCTCATTGTTTCTCTTATCTTGGGGATATTTCACCATTTTTGAAGCCGGCAAGCGCTCGGCGACTCCAGGAAAGCGAACTATGGGGATACGAGTGATTGATCGCTCTGGCAATGCGGCGACGAGAGGCCAGGTTTTTGTCCGCAACATTCTGCGCTACGTTGACATGCTACCAGGTATTCCGACGGGTGCTGGCGGGATTTTCATTGGTGGCTATGGGATTGGTCTCACCACTTGCTTTTTATCGAAAAAATTCCAACGGGTCGGCGACCTCGTTGCCAACACAGTGGTGGTGTATAATAAACCTGTCGACCACTTCACCGCATCGATCCCACCTGCGTTGAAAAAAGTGACACCACCAATGGCACTTACCCGTGAGGAACAAGCGGCTATCGTAGCTTATCGAGAACGTGCTGGACTCTGGTCTGAGGCGCGTCGAGTCGAGCTATCCGACCACGCCTCCGCTGTGACTAATGCGCAGGGGCAACTGGGGAAAACTCGATTGCTAGGAATGGCGCATTGGCTGACTGAGGGGAAATGATCTAGGATGAATGCAAATCAATTTAAGGCCAAGAATGCCGAGAAGTGGCGACGCTATGATGCCAGCATGCAGTCTTTAGAAAAAGGCAAGGCTGACTACCAGACTGACGTGGCTGAAATCCCTAAGATGGTGCGAGAGCGCTGTGTCGAGCTTGCGATTGCCCGACATCGGATGTACGGGGAAACAACGTGCGAGTACCTCAACCAGCAAGTGATACGCGGCCACAAGATGGTGGCTCGTAGTTCCTCTAGTTTTCTAGAAACCATAGTGTGCTTTTTAGTGGTGGGTTTCCCGCAGGCAATCCGCCGTGAATGGAAACTTTTTATTCTTTGCTGGGCTTTCTTTTTAATCCCGGCAATCGGCATGTGGGTCTCTATCTATTACGACCTCGACTGGGTGCGCAGTATCCTGGGGAGTGATGGAATGGCTGGCATGGATCAAATGTACGGTAAGGGAGATAACTCTACCGTCGCAGAATTTCGCGCTAAGACTGGAGCAAATTTTATGATGTTTGGGCATTATATTCATAATAATATTGGTATCGATTTTCAAATCATAGCGGGCGGAGCTCTTGCTGGTGTGGGAAGCTTATTTATTCTTTTGATGAACGGTCTCAGTCTTGGTGGAGCGATGGCGTATGTGATGGAGTACGGCGATCCTGTGAAATTTTTCACCTTCGTCTCCGGCCACGCATCCTACGAGCTTACTGGCATGGTGGTGGCTGGAATGGCGGGTATGCGGATTGGGCTGGGGATTCTTAACCCAGGTAGGATGACCCGCGGCCGTGCTTTGTTAGAAAGCGGCAAGCGCGGACTTCCGTTGATCTTCGGAGCCTTTTTACTCACCTTCATTGCAGCCTGCGTCGAAGGATTTTGGTCAGCCCATGACTTTGCACCTAATTTGAAATACGGAGTTGGTTTCGCTGGTTGGATTGCTATCGCCATTTACTTTATTTTTGCTGGAAGGGGCCATCGTGAAGCTTGAGAAAGTAACCGCTGAAATCCGCCCTCGTGGCCGTTGGGAATCGATCGATCTCGGATGTGCCTTGGTCCGCGAAAACTACGGAAAAGTCATGAGCGTGTGGTTCATCACTGTGGTGCCGCTGTGGTTTTGTATTATTGCCCTGAGTCAGTTTTGGCCTTGGGCGGAAGGCCGACCATGGATTGCTGGCTTTGTTTGTCTATGGATTTTGCCGCTCTGTGACCGAATCCCGCTGTTTGTTCTCAGCCGTCGGCTTTTTGGTGAAGACTCGACTACCAAGGAATTACTGAAAGCTATTCCTAAAATGTTTTGCCGACGATTTTTCATCACCATTTTGATGGGGCCTCTGAATCTGGCAAGAGGCTTGGCTCAGCCTGTGATGGAACTTGAGGGACTGAAAGGCAAGGCCTACAGTCAGAGAGTCAACCTGCTCTCGCGCAATGGAGGTGAAGGTGCTAGCCAGGCTGCCTTGGTTTCTCTGGTGCTCGTTTTAGGCTCGATGTTCTCTATGCTCTTCGTGTTATTCAGCGTTGTGGGCTTATTCGGTGACTCAATCGTGATCGAAGAATTCTGGATTGAACACGTTTTAGACAGTGATGCTGTCTTCATGCCAGTACCGTATGTCTGGATTATTCTTGGCTTGATGCTCTCAGCGGTGACCTTGGTAGAGCCATTTTATGTGGGAGCTGGTTTTGCTATGTATATCAATAGCCGCACGATCACTGAAGGGTGGGATATTGAACTCGCGTTCAAGCGGATGAGCGAGAGAGTCAGTTCAGTTCTCCAGAGCACTGGTAAATCCTTGCTCATCACACTCGCTGCATTTTTGTGCTTTTCACTCAGCCAAACATCAGTCGAGGGTTCTAACGAGCGCTTAGATAAAGTGATGGCCGATGACGACTTTGAGATTCGCTCTGAAATCATTCAAGTACCTAAAATAGAAAGTTCTTCATCAAACAGTTCAGGTGGTTTGGCTCTATTTGGTGCTTTAGGGGTATTTTCTGTGATTTTCTTTTGGGTGATCCTAATCGCTCTGATTATTGGTATCTGTTGGCTGATTTATAGTAACATGCATGTGTTCAAGGTGACTGGGAGGGCGACTTCGTCCTCGGTTCCACGGGTACGCAGCGTGATGGGGATGGATGTTACTCCTGAGAGTTTACCTGAAGACATCGTGGCTGCTGCCAGAGCTGCCTGGGATGCGCGCGATCACCAACTCGCGCTGAGCTATCTTTATCGAGGGTCTATCTCGTGGGTAGTCAATGAAATGGCCATTGAGATAGAGGAAGGGGACACTGAAAATGATTGTGTCCAGCGGGTGGAGCAAAGTGGCAAGGATGTGGAGTCTCGTTATTTTTCAGCTTTGACCAATCATTGGGTCAAGTTGGCCTACGGGAAAATCGAGCCAGACGTGCACGACTTTTCTAGTCTCTGCACATCTTGGCCATTTACTAAAGTTCAAGCAACTGGGGAGGTGAATCGATGAGATTTAGTCCCTTGTATTTACTGGTTTTGGGTATCGTTCCACTCACTTCTTGTTCCGA
>JBLHPP010000155.1:0-6335 GCA_047624385.1 Crocinitomicaceae bacterium | reverse complement strand
AATCACGTCTGATCCATATAGATCAATGACTTAGAGCCTCAGCTAAACCCACTTCCGTGAAGAGGCCTTATTCCTGACTTTCAATTTCAAGAATACGTCGTTCGGCTCGTTCAATGATATTGCGTAATTGCCCCAATTCTTTGGTCTCAGCAGCCGTGATTCCAGCCTTAGGCCGGTCGATGAGGCCCGTTTTCTTCTCAAGACTGGCAGACATGGTAGGCTTTTTCTTTAACTGTAGAGTGAGCTTGTCGGCAGTGATTATATAGGTCTTTATGCGGCTGGCTTTGGCGACGACCAATCCAACGAACTTGCCATCGAGATTGAATACTGGGCAGCCTGCGTCGAGCGCTCCAATTTGCATATCGCTCTGAAGCACATCAGGGAAGCCTTCAGCCACATCGTTGATCGTACCACCCATCCGTTTCATTTCTTCCATGCGTTTTGAAGAAAATTGCTCCATCTCTGGGCGCGCACCTAGAATGACATCGACTGAGATCTCACGGTCATCTCTACGAAGATCGAGTGCTACTTGGTCACCAGGTTTGAGCGACTGGAGAAAGCTACCCATTTCATGGATTCCATCGACTTTTTTTCCATTCACTTGAGACACAACGTCTCCAGAGGCCAAGCCGGCCCTGTCTGCTGCCGAGCCTTTTTCAATTGACTCCAACCGCACGCCGCCACCTTTGATAGGATTGAAATCCATGCGTACTCCGAGAAATGCTTTATCGGACTCTCTGAGACTTCGGGGAGCAACGCTGACAATGCCAAGTCCATGGGCTTCTTTAGCGGGCCCGACTGCGATGAGAAACTCACCAGGTTCAACAGCTTTAGTTTGCTTCATATCTACAGCGGACAGTCCGCCTCCGTAGTCAAGTAAAGCTAGGTCATACTCGAGGTAGACTCCTTTAACAGATGCGTCACGTTTGACTCCGTCGTGGCCAATAACCCATATATTGTCGCCTTTGGAGACGAGCTCTGACCATTTAGTCAGCACTCCTTTGGTTGTGACTGTGCCGCGTGCCACCATTTTTCCGGATGAGAAGACATTGACCGCATGCTGACCAGTCTTGTCAGCAATAGGATCGATTACTTTGAAAAAACCGTCCGATTGTTTTTTGAGAATTTGTTGATCGGCTGGCTTAAGGAATGGCAAGCCACGGCGTGCTGATTCACGGCTCTGAGAAAAACCAGTGGCTATGAGAGTGCTCCAAATGCTGAATGATAGAACTATATGTTTCATCGATGATAGAGGGGTGATTTATTGTTTGTAGAGATCACCCCTACGGGCGAGCGTGGCTTTGATTTGTATAATGGCAGTGCTACGAAGAATTTTTAACTTCACGGTTTGACCTGGGCGAAATTTGTTAAGTTCGATCATGAGCTGTCGACCATTGAGCACTTTCTGCCCCTCCACATTGAGAATGACATCACGCGATTTAATACCAGCCCGCTGAGCTGGCCCACCAGGGATGATTTCACCTAAAAGAACTCCTTTTTTAGTTGCTCCAAGAATAGCGACTCCGAGAATGGGGCTATCATTATTTGCCAGTTGATTTGTGCTTAGGCTGCCCCATGTCTTACCGGCTTCTAATTTCTTCCAATCGGCCTTCAAGGCACTGATGCCTCCGTGATTGTTAGCTTTCCGGTCTTCTCCAATCGAGGAATTGATCCCAACCAATTTGCCATCGATATCAAAGATAGGCCCGCCAGAGTCGCCACCGATCAATGTGCAGTCACTGGAGAAATAGCCTCCGATGTTTTTAGAAACCAAACGTCCAAATCTAACTGGCGGCTTGCGGAGTGCGTCGTAACCACCAGCGTGGCCCATGGCGACGAGGAAGCTTCCGACTTCGAGTGCATCTGAGTCACCCAGTTCGACATAAGGATAGACATCGGCCTCACGGATTTTCAGCATAGCTGTGTCCTTGCTACGGTTGGCACCTAGAACGTCAGCGGAGGCTTCCGTACCATCGGGAAATATGACAACCACCGTCTTGGCTCCTTGAACCACATGGGCAGCTGTGAGGATAGTCCCGCTCTCAGAGACCACTACTCCGCTGCCCCAAGAGCCAGTGCGGTTGGAGGTGAGGGCTACAGTAGCGGGCTGGGCAACGCGCACCACCTTCTGAATTTTATTTTGTAGATCTTTAAGCTCAGCGATACTAGTCACGGCTGGGGCGTCAGCCATGAGAGTGGATGATATCAAGCCGAGGGCTCCAATCAGGTTTATGCAGTACTTTGTTAAATGAGTCATATGGGGTGCGTATGAGATTTATTCTTTTATATAAAGCTACTATAGGCGGCATTTTTCCATTCTCAAAATAAAATTTTAGATGGGTCTAGACTTGTCCTAATAGAATCACTCTCTTTTAAAGCACTATGTGGTCAATGGCACTTATTTAAGGGTCTTGGTCGTCAATCGTCGCATTTGAATATGTGGGGGGGTATTGAGTAGCGAGTAGTTAGTAGTTAGTAAGACGAATAGCTAATACTATGGAGCAAAATAATACGTCTTAACGTTTACCGAAATAGACTTAACTAAGTGCCATTGTGCTATGTGGTATTACCCTAAGATCTGGCGCTATCTCGTGCTACATAGATACAGTGTCTTGAGCGCTTGGCCTTGATGTGTGGCCGCGCGGCGTGTTCTTCGACGGTGAAGCCCGCTTTACCGAGTAGTTTCTTGAACTTAGGAGCTGGTTCTGAAAGCCAGTAAGTGACGCACCCGCCGGGTTTCAGGATGCTTTTAAGCTTCGCCAGGAAAGCAGGAGAATAGAGTCTGAAGTTGCCAGCGGTGATCAAGTCGTCGGGCGTGTTGTCGATATCGATCAGAAGCACATCATAGCTGGCAGCGGGTTTGCTATGGATGGTGTCAAAGAAGTCCCCCTGAGTGATCTTAGTGCGCGGGTCATCGAGCTGTGGCCCATTGTACTCGACCAAGAACGTGCTGTTCCATTCGATGAGTGCCGGCATCAGCTCGGATACCTCGACTGTAGCTGGCTTGCCAACAAGCTGTAGAGCGCGCTTGAGCGTGAAGCCTAAGCCAAGCCCGCCAATCAAGACAGATGGGTGTTCAGGTCTAGTCTTCTTGTCTGGCAGAATATGTTTGCAGCCGATATCAGCCAGCATTTCCTCAGAGTAGGTTTGCACCGTACTCATCAGTTCGAAGCCATTGAACTTGAGGTAAAAATCTTGATCATGCTGATGGAGAGAGAACACTGTTCCATCTGCCATAATTGACTCGCCGAGATCTGTGTAGGGCTTCATGGCCGAAGGCTTCACTAAAAGAGAGGAATCATCAAGGCTAGAGGTGGTCGGGGGGCCATTTCTTGTGACACTTCGGGGGAGATTTTCTGACACGTAGCGAAGTGTGGTATAGAGACACAAAAAAAGCGAACCGTTTCCGATTCGCAATTTTAACTGCCGCGCTGGCAGAGGGGGTGAGATTCGAACTCACGGTAGGTCGCCCTACGTCGGTTTTCAAGACCGGTGCATTAAACCACTCTGCCACCCCTCCGTGTCGCGTTAGCTGCGGACGCAACAAAGCGCATTTCTCATAATTTGGCAAGTAAACAGTGGTCTTTTTTTTACTTTTTTTATAAGTGTTTGATTATGAAAGTACTGGTTGCATGCGATAAGTTTAAAGGTTCGATGACTGCAGCTGAGGCCTGTGAGGCTATAGCCAATGGCTTGTTGGAGGGATATCCAGGACTGGAGATCGAGCAGGCACCGATCGCGGATGGTGGGGAGGGGTTTACTGAGGCTGTGCGTGACTCCCTTGGTGGTGAGTGGGTTAGATGCATGTCGTTGGATGCTCTAGGGCGAGCCTGCGAATCGCGATACCTCATCGTTGGTGACACCGCAGTGATGGAAATGGCGGAGTCCTGTGGCTTAGAAATGATTGAAAAAGACCTTCGCGATCCGGAATTCTCCAATACTGCCGGCGTAGGGATCATGATGCGTGATGCGGTTTTAACCCACAAAGTTGAGCGGATTGTGCTGGGAATCGGTGGCAGTGCCACCAATGACGCGGGAGTTGGTATGGCAGTCGAGCTGGGAGCCAAGTTCTACGATGCGGAGGGACAGCTATTGATGCCAGTCCCAGCCGAGCTTGAGCGTGCAGCCAAGGCTGAGCTCAGCGGGCTAATGCAGATGCCTGAGATTTTAGTCGCCTGTGATGTGCGCAATCCATTGTTAGGTGAAAACGGAGCCACAGCAATCTATGGCCCGCAGAAAGGCATAGCTGACATTCCAAAGATGGAGAAGATCTTAGAAACCATCATGCGTGTGAGCGGAGGCGAGTCAGTCGCTATTCTTGATGGAGCTGGAGCTTCCGGTGGACTAGGTTTTGGCCTAATGCACTTTGCTGGTGGCTCATTGGTAAATGGCTTTGAATGGCTCGCTGCTGAGTTGAAGTTAGGGCAACGCATCGCCGATGCCGATGTGGTGATCACTGGTGAAGGAAGCCTCGATGCACAAACGGCAGAAGGCAAGGGCCCGGCTGGTGTGGCACTGATGGCGAAGGCTGCCGGCAAGACTGTGGTGGCGATGGCTGGCCGTATCGAGGATGGTGCCGAAGCCATGTTCGACCGTCACTACGCGATCACTAACCTGGGACTCCCGCTTGATGAATGCATTGCTCGTGGTAGTGAATTACTTCAAAATTTAGCGAAAGAAGAAGGGGTTAAGCTTGGGGGGAGTGTGGAGTAAGCAGAGTTCAGGGTTCAGACATGCGAGATGAAACGGTTTTTTACCGCGAAATGGGCGAAAGGAACGAATGTTTGCCAGTACGATGGAGCGATTTTTTTTAATACGAATCGCACTAATCTTCACGAATGGTGATGTTAGGAAGTTTGCAGTAAGCAGAGCCCCGCGGGCAGCCCGCTGCAACAGAATTGTTAATAATTAATTGTTAATTCTTAATTGGAGCGCAGCGACACGTGAACTTTGTTTTGCATCTGCTGGTATTACATGTAGAGCTGCGGGGCGGTGACGCACTTTCGGGCTCAATTTTCTTTCTGAGTGAGTGGTGTTGCCATTTATCCAGAACAGATTATGAAAAAAGTATTTACCCTTATTGACGAGAAGAAGAAGCCAGCACGGATGGTGGAATTGGCAAAAAAAACGATCAATAAATATATCAAGCGAGAGCGAAAAAAGACACTTACTGAAGGCATGGACTTCTGGGATTTCGCTTGCCAGTTCGGTGCGAATGCAGAAGAAGCACTTCCAGTGCATTTTAAGCAGCTCTTTGTGGCGATCGATCAAGCGGAGAAGGATGCCGCCGAGTCGTTTTACGTGGAGATCGTTGCGAAAGAAGTCAAGCGTACCAGAAAGCCGGTTGAAGATTAGGGATTTAGAGTTAGGTGTTCAGAGTTTAGTTTTTAGACTGGTGCTTTGAAACCTTGGTTGTTGGACGCGTATTTTCTCGCAATTATTGAGCTGAGTTTTTTTAAGGCTCAAAAAAAGCCCTGTCGCTGTTTGGCGAGCAGGGCTGGTATGATTCTTGCTTAGAATGGACTAGGTGAGTGAGGTTGCGGTGTCGAGCCGCGGGTGACCATTTTTGAGGTCATCACGGGTGATGCCTTTACCACTGTTCATTTTGTCCATTGCTCGGAAGGTGGCGACCATTCCATGAATGGCGGCTATGACGTCGGCTGTGTGGCCAGTCTCAGAGATGGTGTGCATGTTGCGGATTGGAAAACCGATAGAGGTGGCTGCGGCGTCGAATCCGGCGAGGGCGGCTGCCATCGCGTCGGTGCCAGTGTCACGTCCAGAGAAGTCCATTTGGTAGGGGACACCCTCGGCCATGCATGCTTCTTCGATGATTGAGTTGAGCTGCTCGCTGGTGATGGAGCCTTTGGTGATGGAGAAGCCTTTACCCATTGTGAGTGGGTTCATGCGCTTGGCGCTCATCCCTGGTGCGGCATCGTAGTCGTGGTTGACATCTGAGCCGATGAGGATGTCCGGCTTGAGTTCGCCTGCGATAGCTGTGGCACCAAAGCGACCGATTTCTTCGTGGGTAGCTATGGTGTAGAAGACGCGGATTTTTTTGAGTGGTGACTTAGCGAGCAGCCTAGCGATTTCGGCAACTACGAAGCAACCAAGGCCGTTATCGAGATAGGCACCGTAGAAGGAGTCATCGGAGAAACCGCGTTTGATCGGGCGGTTGAGGATGATCGGGTCACCTGCGCGAATACCTAGCTTTTCGATGCGTTTCTTGCGGTCTTCTCCGTGCATTTGGAGTTCAAGATACATCATCTCAGGCTTGAGGCCTTTGTCGCCTGTCCGCTGAGCTGGCTCAGAAAAGTGGATAGCTCCGAGTGCCTCGA
>JBLHPP010000154.1:0-6337 GCA_047624385.1 Crocinitomicaceae bacterium | reverse complement strand
TCACCGAGATCGATGCCGATAGTGAGTGGGGGTATTTTTGTTTTCATAAGACGGGTAGTATAACACATGACGGACTAAATTGCCTATCACTACCTTCTCATCATATCTTGTTCTACATTGGAAATTTGCGGAAGAGTCACTTTAGAATGAAACTCAACGTTATCAAAACTAGCGGTAGATTAACTATCAATCCAGATATAAACCACCCTTTCAAGCGCTCTTTTCTGAACATACCAACGAGACTTGATAGCAGACCGAGAAACGGCAAAGCAAAGAAAAAATATATAGCGATAAATGCTCCACCAAAACCAGCAGGATCTGCTGGATAAGAAAATAATATAGAGAAGAATCCGATCCCCCCAATCACAGGACATGCAACTGATAGAATCCCAAAAGTTGATTTAGGATTACAAGAAAGGTCTGAGCTATCGTGCATTTGATATTTAGTAGAACAGTATTTATTCGTATGACCTACCGACGGGATATCAGCAGTTTGATCACTTGGGAATCTAGCTGAAAAAGCCTTGTGTTGTCTAGGATTTTTTTAGGATGAGTGTGTATATCAGAGATTTTTGAGCTGGTTCTAATGGGATGAGTTCCCTTGCTGATATCACATGCTCAAATGAGCACTTTTAGAGTTTTTCGTGTGTTTAGCGGTGGGATATTTCCTCAAATGGATAGATCCTCTTTAGGTGTCGGGCCGATTCGTATTCGTCTCCTTCGGAGGCGTTTTTTCTAACCTGGTGGACGGCAGGCGTCGCTAGGGCGACGGCTGCCGGTTATGATATTTACGCACCTACGGCGGGGGGAGTCGCTACGCTCGAATTGAGAATTGAGAATTGTCTAAAAACTCTAGTCTGAACACTTCCATCCCCTTTCCCCTTTCGCTTATTTCGCGGTAAAAATCGCTTAGTCATTCTGGTCAGAAAACTGAACACTTAACCTGCGGTTTCCTCGTTCTGGCCCAATGACTCTTGACCAATGACTCTCGACTGTGCATTCAATGCACCCGTGAGCGAGAAACAGAGCATTTTAGGAATCACCAAAGAAGGTCTTACCGCATTTTTCGCCGAACACGGAGGTTCAGCCTTCCATGCCGGCGAAGTGCTGGATGCCGTCTATCGGCGTGATATCCGCGACTTCTCTGTCATCGACTCCATCACCGAGCGCTACCGCTCGCTACTTGCTGAGCATTTCACTCTCGAACTACCAAAGATAATCAAGGTCCAAGGCTCCGAGGACACCACGCGCAAGTACCTTTTCCAGCTGCACGACGGTCGCTACATAGAGTCCGTGCTGATCCCTGCCACTCAGGCGGACAATGGCGATCGCTCTGACCGCATGACCGTTTGTGTTTCGTCACAAGTCGGCTGTGCCTATGGCTGCAAATTCTGCGCCTCAGGCCTCGACGGACTCACCCGTAACCTCAGCACAGCGGAGATCATCAGCCAGTTGATAGCCATCTCTGAGCACTCAGGGAAAACGGTCACCAACGTCGTCTTTATGGGGATGGGTGAACCACTGGCTAACTTTAAGAATCTCAACCCAGCGCTTGATATCATCACCGGCCACTGGGCACTCAATCTAGCGCCAAGATCGGTCACTGTCTCGACCTCTGGCCTGGTACCGATGCTCTACAAACTCGCCGAGCGTGAGAACCAAGTGTCGCTAGCTATCTCACTCCACGGAGCTACCGACGATGTCCGCAACAAAATCATGCCGGTCAACTCGAAGTGGAATATCGACGAGCTCTTTGAATCGCTACATAACTTCCGGGCAAAGAATAACCAGCGCATCACGCTGGAATATATCCTCATCAAAGGTATCAACGACGATCTAGAGCAGGCTAAAATCCTAGCAGAGAAGGCCAACAAGCTTGGCGGCTTCGTCAACCTCATCCCATACAACACCGTTGAAGGGCTCGAGTGGGAACGCCCATCTGACGAGCACTGCAAACTCTTTCGCGACACAGTCAAAGGACTCGGCGTGATGACTACCATGCGTCTGGAGAAAGGCCACGACATCGATGCTGCTTGCGGACAACTCCGCCTCAAAGAGATGAAGGTACAGAGCTCCAATTAGGAATCCGCTGTGTTCAGAAAATGAGGTGCTTAGCATCAAATAGCTAATAGCTCAGTTCGTGAAATTACCGCGATTCGCGGTAAGATGACTTCACTCCCGCACTCCCGCACTCCCGCACTCCCGCACTCCCGCACTCCCGCACTCCCCTACACCTCTATCTGTTGCTGTAGTTCCTGCTCGCTCTCGAACTCGTCCTTGTCTTGCAGCTTATCTTTGAGTTGTGGCCATTGCTCACGGCTCACAATGTAGCCGACACAGCACGGGCGACCACAGAGACACGGATGATCCACGTAACATTCGATATCAAATCCATAATCGAAGGTGAGCTCCTCACCGTCTTTAATGTCACGTAGTGAGTAGATGAAAATTTGGTCCTCTTCGATCCAAGCCTCGCAATTTGGCTCACAAGAATGGTTGATCAATCGTGCATCATTCCATGGCACATCGCCATCGATGTCCCACTTCTTATCAAGGGTGAAAATATACACTGCAGCATCGCCAGTTTCCTCTGCCACAGCAGCCTGGTCCCAGGCACGCTTTTCACTTTCGTCTTTATCGACGTACTCGCCGATATATTCGATAATTTGAGTCTCATTGGCTATATCAGCGGCAGCATAGACTCCGCGACCGTGAATCTCAGAATTGCGCACATCGCAGAGTTTGCTTTGGCCACGATCATACATTTCTTTCATCAAGCGCGTGATGCGGGCCATCTTCTTCAGATGATCGTAGCGCTTCTCTTTCTTCTTCTTTGGCATCTCTAAGCTCTATAAAAATTCACTTAATTTCGGTATCAACCTTTGTCGGTAACACGAGGTTGTGAGGCAACAGCGGAAATAGACTACGTAGGTCTTTCACGCTGATAGTTGCTCCATCCAGGAACGTCCAGTCGTTACTCCCATCCTTCGCGATGGCTACCTGAAAACTCTGACGTAGAAAACTACGCTTTGGTTTATTCTCCAATAGAAAAGTCATTTTCATCTTTGTCGGTACAAATACTAACAACTCATAGGTCACATCTTCCGACGAACGAATTTCACTGCGGCCCGCCTTCATTTTAGGATGAACCTTGTACGCCTTTAGCGCGGGATTAGCCACGAACGAATTGAGAGTGATCCCAGCCTCCTGCATCTGAATCCCCGCATTATTGAAGGTGGCTAACAATTTGACTTCACTACCCAATCGCTTTGCCTGGCGTGTCTTCCAGCGTGGATACATCTTATCAACCGCAAAGCGGAAATTTGACTTCAGAACTTCATCGCCCATCTTCTGGACTGATTCTTGTACCGACTGGCGTGAGGCTTCATTGAGGGTGAACTCACCACCGACGAGCTGCTGGGCCTGGACACTCGCCGCTAAGCTAAAGCAGACTAAAAGGATTCGTTTTATCATAGAACTACCGTATTGATTCCCTGCTATGGCTCTCACGTCAAGCCTACGAGCGCGACATGGAGTAGAAATTTACCAAATTCGCCAATTCTCGCGCTCTGTTGCACAAAAACCATCGATTCTAGAAATTCAGCTTTGCATTATATCAACCACTGGATCTATGCTATGATCTCATGGCAAAAAAGGCATTAGGTAAAGGACTCGGAGCGCTTATCAGAAAGCAGGAATCGCCATCTCCCATCGCTCAGAAAACGGCTCCCAAAAAGGACACGGCTCCAGGCACGCACGATAGCGATGTTCGCATGGTTACCATTGGCTCCGTGATCCCTTCCCCGCTCCAGCCACGAAAGCATTTCACCGATAGCATGCTAGATGACCTGATGGATTCCATTCGTCAGCACGGCATCATTCAGCCACTAATCACGCGTGCGGTTGGCAATAAACTAGAACTTATCGCCGGAGAGCGCCGCTGGAGGGCATCCAAGAGACTTGGCCTCAAGAAAGTTCCAGTCATCATCCGCAAGGTAGCCGACCAAGACGTGCTAGAAATGGCACTCATTGAGAACCTCCAGCGTGAAGACCTCAATCCTATCGAAGAAGCCGCTGGTTACATCCGCCTTGCCAAGGAATTTGATATGAAGCAGGACAGAATTGCTGAGCGCGTGGGCAAATCCCGTGCCAGCGTTGCCAATGCTATGCGCCTGCTCGACCTCACCCCTGAAGTTCAGGTGTTTCTCTCAAAAAGAATGGTCACTGTAGGTCACGCTAAGGCTATCCTAGCTATCAAAGACCCCGTGATCCAGGTCCAGACTGCTGAAATCATTATAAAGAAGAAGCTCACTGTCCGCGCAGCTGAAAAACTAGCTCAGAACTTTAACAATCCGCCAGTCGAGCCAACTCCGAACAAGCACGCACCATCAGCAGCCGACCTCGCCATCATCCTGAAAGTTCAGAGTCAGTTAGAAAAGGATTTTGCCACCAAGGTCAACCTCCATCACACCGGAAAAAAAGGGAAGATCGAGATCGAATACAGCGGCAACGCTGACCTCAATCGCATCCTCGAACTCCTTGGAGTATCGATCACGCATTGATCCCTCCCAAATCCTCTGCTTGCCTATCTCCTCATCGATTCACGACTGGCGTAATAGAGAGCCTCGCACTCGGGCAAGCTCTTCACATTATTTTAAAAAGTCATGCTCATACCAGCACGTTATCTAGCTCTCGTCCCTTTACTTCTCTCTCTTTGTTACTGTAAAGACACTCCGTCTTCCCCACAAAGCCTCAACCAAGGAATTCCGCTTCATCTCGGGGGGAAAGATGCTGCCGATCAGATCGCCAATAAAGCGTATTCCCACACCGAAACCATTCTAGGTTTCGGTCACCGCCAGCCAGAATCTGCTGGCCTCGCTAAGTCCCGAGCCTACGTCATCGCCGAGCTCAAAAAGAACGGTTGGACTAGCGTCGAACAAAAACTCAAAACAAAGAAAACTCCCAAAGGAGAAGTCCAATTCACTAATGTCATCGCCCGCTACGCACCAAATCCTGGACAAAACCCATGGAGTCGCGTTGTCACTGGTGTCCTAGGCGCCCATATCGACTCTAAAATACTCCCAGATTTCCTAGGAGCCGACGATGCAGCATCCAGTGTTGCTACGATCGTAGCCCTCGCTGAATACCTTCACAAAAACCACCCGGGATCAGCCAAACAACTCGAACTCGTTTTCTTCGATGGCGAAGAAGCGATTGGTCCTAACATGGAATTTCAGGTCGACGGACTCTATGGCAGCATCCATTACTCCCGTGCTGTCCAGTCGAGTGTCGCGCAGGGCCTTAGCCCCTACAAAAAAGCGCCTCAGTTCGGCATCGTTCTCGATATGATAGGCCATAAGAACCTCGACATCAAAATCCCCTCTGACACTCCCAAGCTGCTAGCGCGCAGTTATGACACGGCACGCATCAAGCTAGGGGTCGAAAACCACTTTGGTCACAGTCCAGGATCCATCCTAGACGACCACTACCCGATGATTGTCATAGCGGACATCCCAACGATTGATATTATTGGTAATTTTTATGCTAATAAATGGTGGCATACCTCAGCTGACAATATGGACCTCATTTCGAAAAAGAGTCTCAGTATGAGCATCCATATGACTCTGGAAATCCTCTCCAACCATCTCTAGGAGAATGACACGCGCAAAGTTCTAGCGTTAGGGTAATTCTAGCAGAGAAAAAAAGAACCCTTCCACACCATTTTTAGGTTGTCAAAATCAGCACGACCCCTTACACAACGCCCACCGCAACGCAGCAAACGCCGCCTAGCGGACAATCACTTCAATGTGGCCCATTAGCTCAGTTGGTAGAGCAACGGATTGAAAATCCGTGTGTCCTTGGTTCGAATCCGAGATGGGCCACCATTTTAAACCCTGCTTCTAAGCTGGGTTTTTTCGTTTCAGGCTATTGGGTTTTTTAATTGGCGCTATAATTGGTGTCATCTTGGCTGGCGGTAGCATAGTACAGCACGACAATGCTTGGTTTTTAGCTTTATCTGTCTGCCTAATACCATCTTGACAGTTATACTGGATCAATAGAGGTGTTCTGATTCTTTGTAATTGCAGCGGAGCTGATTTTGAGAGGGCTAAATAGAGCCTGTCCCAAAAAAGAGAGAATTTAGATTTCGGAAGCCTTGCGCCTAAAACATTAGCCGGATGATGGAGTCACACAGCTCGAACGTCATTTTTTACCGTGTTTTTGAGTATTTGAGCTCTAGTTACGACTTCTGGAGCTATTCCAAAGCACGGGTCTTCCTCAGGGTTCTAAAAATTGACCAGCGCCGGATCTTCCTGATAGTCACCGACTCCGTAAGGCG
>JBLHPP010000153.1:0-6348 GCA_047624385.1 Crocinitomicaceae bacterium | reverse complement strand
TTTCGCGTGTTTCGCGGTCCGATCAAATGTCCAAGAAATTTTGGAGCATCTGCTTGCCGTGCTCGGTAAGGATTGACTCGGGATGAAACTGTACCCCGTGGATTTCTAGCTCTTTATGACGCAAGCCCATGATCACTCCATCTTCTGTCTCAGCAGTGATCTCTAGGCAATCAGGTAGTGTCTCACGCTTGACTATCAGAGAATGGTAGCGCGTCGCTGTGAACGGACTAGGAAGCCCTTTGAACACACTCTTACCACCATGGAAAATGGATGAAGTCTTTCCATGCATCAATTTCTCAGCACGGATCACATCACCACCAAAGACCTGACCCATAGACTGGTGTCCAAGACAGACTCCAAAGATAGGGATCTTGCCTGCGAAATGTTTGATGACCTCACAGCTGATACCCGCCTCTGTTGGAGTACAGGGACCAGGAGAAACACAGATATGCGTCGGCGCCAGCGCCTCGATGTCTGCGATGCTGAACTTGTCATTACGCACCACCTTCATTTCCTGACCAAGCTCGCCAAAGTACTGGACGAGGTTGTAGGTAAAGGAGTCGTAGTTATCGATTACTAAAAGCATGGTTCGTTCGGTTATTCGCTTTTGATGGTTTTAGCTAGCTCTACGGCACGCAACATTCCCATCGCTTTGTTGCGAGTTTCTTCAAATTCGTAAGTTGGATTACTGTCCGCGACGACGCCAGCACCAGCTTGCACGTAGACCTTCTCGTCTTTCACTAGGCAAGTTCGCAGCGTGATACAGCCGTCATGGCTACCATCCCAGCCGAAGTAGCCCACTGCGCCGGAATAGGTGCAGCGCTTATTCTTCTCGAGACTATTGATGATTTGCATGGCGCGAATCTTCGGCGCACCACTCACCGTACCAGCCGGGAATGTGGAGCGTAGAACATCGTATGCGCTGAAGCCGTCCGCTAGATCGCCGTGGACATTGGAAACAATATGCATCACGTGACTGTAGCGCTCGACTATCATGAAATCGTCCACCGTGACACTCGCGTGCTTGGCAATGCGTCCAACATCATTTCTAGCTAGGTCAACTAACATCAAGTGTTCGGAGCACTCTTTAGCATCGGCTAGGAGATCAGCAGCAAGCGCATCGTCTTCTTCCTCCGTCTTCCCTCTCCAGCGAGTCCCGGCAATCGGACGAATATCGATACGCCCATTGACCGAGCGCACATGAACCTCAGGTGAGCTGCCGACTAACGAAAACCCGTCGAGCTGGAGAATGAACATGTAGGGAGATGGATTCACATGCCTCAGTGCTCTATATAGATTCACAGAGGAACCCGTGTAGTCAGCCTCGAAGCGTTGGCTGGGAACTACCTGAAAGGCATCCCCCGCAGCTATATACTCCTTTGCCTTTAGCACCATTGCCTCGTACTCATCTTGAGTCGTGTTGCTCTTCGCTTCAGGTTTAGCGTATTCCACCAAACCATTGAGCGGAGCCACATGCACTGGCACATCGAGTTTTTTTATCAATACCTGAATCTTCGCCACAGCATCTGCATAGGCAGCCTCTGGCGATTCGAAATCATCTAGCAAAGCATTCGAGACAATCAACAATCGGCGAAGCTTGTGATCAAAAATGAGCACCGTGTCTGCCAGCATGAACACAGCATCAGGCAATCCTAAATCATCTTCAGGCACTTGCGTGATCGTTGGTTCAAATTGCTGGACGGCATCGTAACCTAAGTAGCCGACCATACCACCGTAGAACGGAGGTGCATCGCCGTGGGTTACAGGCTTGTAGGGAGCCATGAGCTTCTCAAGCTCAGCCAGTACATCTTGCTCAGCAGTGAAAAATTGAGTCTCGTTACCCACTTGCCACTCTATCTCTTTTCCATACGCTTTAAACACGGCACGGGGTTCGCTACCTACAAAGGAATAGCGCCCACCAGCGTCAGTACTCTCAGCGCTTTCTAACAAGAACGCTCCAGTTTTATCCGCAATCTTAAGATAGGCGGAGACTGGAGTTTCAAAGTCAGCAGCCAGCTGAGCATACACAGGAACGACATTTCCACGCTCAGATAGCGTAAGAAACTCGTCGAGACCAGGTTTTACAGGCAGTTGGTTCACTCCTCGAACAATGCGTTTCCTTACAGAACTTGCAAGTGGGAATTCAGCTCTAGCAATGATTTCCTCAATCACAACTCGGTCATTCTCCTATAATTTTAAAAACGCCCCCATTTTTCGAACTAAGTGCTATCAGACTCGTCTATTTTCATTAATAGTAGATCAAGCCATGCGATCACTCAACATAGCCACCACTCTATTGCTACTTAGCCTGCTCAGCCATGCCGAGGTTACAGCGCCCACAGTCACTAATCGCAGTGTCGCTGCCACCGCCTACGAAGCCACCATGCAGGTGGCTCCATTTCTTCAGATTCTAGAGAAATACATTCAGAGCGCTTTCGAGGAGTCCCCGACACCAGTCGACATCGACGGCCTCTTTAGCTCAGCAGGCATCAAGTCCATCGACACTATTCAGCACAGCAACCGCCAAGTTGGTAGCACTTGGTTCAACTCACTTCGGCTGAAAACTAGTCGCCCAAGCCCTGGGATATTCAGCCTACTTGGGCCCCCTGAAGCTGAGCCTAACGAGCCCTTTTACGCTCCTTCGAGCACCGACATTGCAGCACAGGTTTCACTCAATTTAGCAAACCTTCCTGAACTACTCACCGAGCTAGCAGAAAAAACCCAACAGCAGCAACAAGCCAAATCCTTCCTCGACCAGAACATTGGAGACAAGACGCTCAGAACTCTGCTCGGCAACAACCACGCACGTATCCACCTCGCCGTCGACTTTGACGACAAGATCCCATTCAATCTTGGTCGAGTCCAGATCGGACGTCCTCATGTATTACTCAAAATCGACGGTATTAACCCACTGGTAGAACAACTCATCCAGCACTACATCAAAACCCGTGGGGTCCCACTAAAGCGCACTGAGGAAGGCGGCCTAATCATTTACCAGCTCCCCAAGTATCTCATACTCGCGAGCGCTGGGTACCTGCCAGTCATCACTCTCGATCCCAAAACTAATAGTGCATGCCTCGCCAGCTCACAACGGGTGTTAGACCGAGTAGGCGATTCCAAAACCACACTAGCAGATGACCAAAACTTCATCCAAACATGGAAAGAAATGCCAGCTAAAAGTTCGGCACAGCTCTATATATCCAAGCGTCTACTCAACAGTACACAAGAGATCTACAAGCGAGCACTCAAAGAAGAGTGGACAGATAACCCTCAGTTTCTAGCCCAGCAGCATCTCATTACTCAGTTAATAAATGACCTCAATAGCACAAATTCTGGGGTTGCATTTAGCCACGTTAGCTCAGATGGCCAGCAGATAATGAGCCTGAAAGCACCCTTACCCAGCGTGCTTATCCTACTAGCCATTGCGCTACAAAACTAAGATAAGCCATGCGTATTTCTGAAACCACCTATACAGCTATCGATTTTGAATCAGCTGGAACAGCGCCTGGGAAAACCGATGCTCCTGTTCAGATTGGGACCTGCACTTGGGATACTGCAGGCGGCGTGAGTGACACCTGGATTTCCTACATTCACACTGACCAAGACATCACTTGGTCAGCTCAAAAAGTCCACGGCATCACCCATGAAGACCTACGTGACGCACCGAAACTCATGCTTCTCTGGCCGATGATCAAGCGCCGGCTCAAACAACGTGCAGTCGTAGCTCACGGTCACGGCACAGAGAAACGCTTCCTTCACGCATTTCCCGGCCACGGATTTGGCCCGTGGATCGACACCCTACAACTCTCTAGAGCCGCATGGCCAGAGCTCCCTAGCCACTCTCTCGGAGATCTATGCAAAGCACTCGATCTCGAAGACAAAGTAACTGAAATCGTCTCTGAGAAAACTTGGCATGATGCACTCTACGACGCGGTGGCATCGATTATTTTGCTAAAAAAAATTATTGAGGATTTCTCACTCACCGATGAACCTATCAGCCATTTAGAGAACCCAGACACTAGGATCTGGCACAAACTCAGGGGCTAACAAAAATTCTCTGGTTGGCCACGTCTGCTGTGATTATGCTCCCCCGCAATGAAGCCTATATTACGTCACATCATTGCACTATCCCTCTGCCTGTTCACTCATTTATCTGCTGAGGATTTCGAAGCACACTTTGCAAAGCAAACCGGCCTTTTCTTAGACAGCCTCGATCCAGCGCAAAGCAAGCAATGCTTATTAGCGAATGACGACCCTCTCCGCTGGAAAATGCAATACACAGGTGGCAAACGAGCCGGTATTTCGATTAACAAACTCAATGACAAACAACGAGCCCTCTTCGAAACCACCATCAAACTCGTCCTCTCTAACGAAGGATGGGAGATGGCTAATAAGGTAGCAAAGCAGGATGGCGACGCCGGGCTGGGTAAGTATTTTGTCGCTTGCTTTGGCGATCCAAGAAAGAAAGAAGACTTTGCTTTCCGCCTTGCCGAGCACCACCTCACCATTGTTAACTTTTCTGTCGCAAAAGGAGAACTCAATGAGTTTGGCCCAATCCTATTAGGAGCCAACCCTCCAGAGCTTTGGAAAAAGGACGAAGATGCATTGCTCAAACTTTGGAAGACTATCAACGATCCTGCGGTCTTGATAAAAGACAGCAAAGCGATCGCCAGCCAAGCTATGCCAAAAGCTCAAGGGGCTGCCTTCACTATACTCAACCCAGCCGCGCAAGCCGAGCTAGCCACAGTCTGGGACCAACGCCTCAGCATTTTCACACCAGAAATACGCCAAAAGATCGAAAAACTCCACACCAGCCGAGGTGGACTCAAAAAATCGCGTATCGCATTTTATAACGAGCCACCCACCAAGCGCTGTATCGATGGCGGGAAATGGGACTTCAAATGTGGTCTCCCCGGTATGGTCTGGGACTATGAAGGCAGCCGAGGCCACATTCACTTTAGCCTCTGGATCAGACCTAACTAACCCTCCAAAGCCTTCACATGCGCCTCTACGCAGTTTGCTAGAATCGCTGGATCATAGCCCCCTTCCAGAACAGACACCAGACGACCTCCACAGTATTGCTCCGCGTAGCTGCATACCAATCTAGTGAGTTCCGAAAATCCGTCGGGAGTGACCAACATCTCAGCAAGTGGATCTCCAGCGGCAGCATCAAAGCCGGCACAGATAATGATTAGGTCTGGCTTAAATTTAGCCAAAGCATCCCTCAATGGCTCTTTCCAAGCCGTGATGATCTCCCCATCTCCGGCTCCAGCTTTGAGTGGAATATTGAGCGTCGCCCCTTTGCCCCTGCCTTCACCAACCTCATCGATAGCGCCACAGTAATGGAAGAGCCCCTCTTGGTGGGTTGAGAAATAGAAGACACTCGGGTCGCTGTAGAATGTCTCTTGGGTGCCATTTCCACAATGCACATCCCAGTCGACGATAGCTACCTTGTTGACTCCATGCTCTTTCTGCGCGTAGCGGGCAGCAATCGCAGCATGATTGAAAATGCAGAATCCCATTCCTAAGTCAGGAGTAGCATGGTGACCTGGTGGGCGCACAGCACAGAAAGCCCTATCGGCAGTCCCCTGCATCACCGCATCCACAGCATTGAGCACCCCACCGGTAGATAAAGCCGCGATATCATACGAATGCTCGCAGATAGCCGTGTCTCCAGTCCGCAGATTCTCTGAAAAATTCTCAACATCCATCTTCACCATGTCGTGGTAGTGGGCCGAGTGCACCAAAGTGATTTCCTTCACTGACGCGATTCGATCCTCCACTCTATCAAGCTGAGGAAAAACATTTCCGAGTCGATCCAATAGACTTTGGTAGCGCCTCGCTGACTCTGGATGGCCCGGACCAGTATCGTGCTTCAGCAATTTTTCTGAACTCCAAATGGCAACTCTTACCGCCTTTTTTCTCTTCTTTTTAGTTTTTGTTATCACCGCAGCCTTTTCAGGAGCTTTAGGTTCATCTTGCTCTTTGCGCGCCTTTTTCTTCTCCCATGCCAATGCTTGCTTTACCAACTCGTCCACATCCATAGTGAGCTCATCGCTATCATCTCCAGCAAAACGTTCACGGATGGCTCCTCGGCTCATAAATAGTTCTATCATCGGCTTATTACGCTTCTGCACCGACGCCCAAAACGTTTTAACCCCTCGCTCCTGCGCAATTTTGGCAATTTCAGAGAGTAAGTGGTTGGCAATCCCCTTGCGTCGGGCTTTCTCGTGCACCAAGAATGCCACCTCTGCTGTCTCCCCTCCTTGATCTAGATAGAATCGGCCAACTGCGCGCAAGAGCTCGCGGTGATTAGCGCGGTAGAACACCCCGATTGCCAGGTCTTTT
>JBLHPP010000152.1:0-6349 GCA_047624385.1 Crocinitomicaceae bacterium | reverse complement strand
ACTTACCATCTCTAATTTCCTGGGGTTGTATTCCCCCTAGGTTTGGTATGAAAATGACCTTCAGTCATACTTGATCAAATGGTATGAGTCCCATGTGGGCTTGGCAGAGAGCCGCTAGCAGAACTTAGGCTAGAGTTCAGAGCCTGAGCTGCCAGGCTTCAATTGAGCTCGTTTTTTGCGTAGTATTTTTTGGGTGAGAGCAAACATCTCTTGGAATTCTCCGTCGCTAATAATTTTGACCGATCCACTGACTTGGACGACGAGCCATTTGCCTCCAAATGCGGGTGAACTTGAGTGCAGCATTATGAGGCGGGGACGACTAGTTGTGGTCCAAGGATAATAGACCCATGGTTCTGGCGGGAGTTCTTTGTTCTTTGGTTGGTAGTAGAGATCGGCGGGGGAGAGTTCTTGCCAATTTTCGTTTCCGTCATCGCGTTTTAACAATATATTTAAATCTCCGGGTAGAAGTCCATTATGCTCGAATGCGTATGAAAATGATGCGGTGTGTATATTTTTCCCAGAGTTTAAGGTTTTGGTTACTTCACTTGCCCTGTTATTCTTAGTGATGGGTTCTTTCATCACCCAGACTGATGGATGGACGATGCCAGTCATGGCGACTGACATGCCAAAGAGCATGAGTAGGAGAGCTGTGAAGGCTAAAGTGCGCTTTGGTGTCCAAGCTTAGATTACTTCAATCTTAATTCTTGCTGGAGTGTTACCCCTCAGTCTCTTTTCAAATTCTAAGTGGCATCATGCGAGCTCTTCGGCTAGCTGGAGCCATTCTTCGTCGAGGCTGCCGGTCGGCATTTCTTTGCTGGCGCGATGGTACCAATAGGAGGCGTTGGAGAGGTCCCCTTCGACTCGGTGGAGGTAGGCATGGATCCATGAACCTGCAGGGCCGGGGACGGTGTCGCACATGTCGTGGGCTTTTTCCCAGTCACCCGATTGCTCTAGCCAGAGGGCTTGGTGTGCGGGGTTGAGCCCATCGGGCATCGGGCTTGCTGAGTGGGAGGATTTGAGAAGTACGGTAGGTAGCATGGTTGTTTTTGAAAGAATTAGCATGGCCAATGAAGCGCAACCGAAATTTCGCAGGTTGGGACACACTATGGAATCACATTTCGAGGGCTTCGGCGATGAGGGCCATGCGGATGGGGACGCCATTGAGAGCTTGCTCGAAATAGCGGGCTTGGGGGAGCTTGTCGACGCGCTGCATGATCTCATTGACGCGTGGGAGTGGGTGCATGAGGGTGGCGTCGGGCTTCATCTTGTGGACCATTTCTGGGCTGAAAATGAAGGCATTTTTGACTTTATTGAATTGCTCGATGTCATCGAAGCGTTCTTTTTGCATACGGGTGTCGTAGATGACATCTGCAGTCTGGAGGATCTCGTCGGTGAGCGTGGTGTGAATGCTGTCGCCACTATTTACATATTCGGACGGCATCTGGATGACTTCTGGGGCGACGAATTGGAGGGAGACTCCATCGTAATTACGTAGAACTTTAGCGAGGGAGTGGACGGTACGGCCGTATTTCAGGTCGCCGACGAAAGCCACCTTGAGCTTTTCTTCGCCAATTTTGTGGTGTTTTACGATGGTGTAGAGGTCGAGAAGCGACTGGGTCGGGTGCTCGCCGCTGCCGTCACCACCATTGAGAACTGGGACGGGGGAGTAGTGGGCTGCGATTTTAGCTTCACCTTTGACCTTGGTGCGGATAGCGATGACGTCTGAGTAGCCGCCGACGATACGGATGGTGTCCTCGATGACTTCGCCTTTGGATTGGGAGGAAAAGGTGACATCGCTCTCAGAGATGACACTGCCGCCCAGGCGGAGCATGGCGGTCTCAAAGGAGAGGCGGGTGCGGGTGGAGGGCTCGTAAAAGAGTGCGCCTAGGATTTTGGCATCACACATTTTGGAGCCACCTTGGTTGATGATGTGTTCCATTTCAGCGGCACGCTGCATTATGCGGTCGAGGTCCGCGCGGGAAAATTGGTCGGCAGTAAGGACGTGGTGCATACGGAGGAAGTAAGAAGTAAGAAGTGTGATGTGAGAAGCCTTTTCACCAGATAAGAAAATTTTGCTTAAGCACGCTGGTTGGAAGCGGTTGTTTAGAAATCGAAAGAGAATGGATTGCGGTCTCTTTCGTGGTGGACAAGTTTGATCTTCCTTGTATTAGATCAAACGAAGAAACATAGATGGCACAATTATTGTAAGTTATTTGATGAAGATGCGTATTTTAACTTAGACTTAAGTCACACAATCGAAATTATGGGGATATTTAAAACACTGATTCTTGCAGGACTCTGCAGTCAAATCACGCTGGCTGAAGAGGGCTTTATTGATCTTTTCAATGGCACTGACCTTACTGGCTGGACTGGTGAAGGCTATATTGTGAAGGATGGAGCTATCGTTTGCACACCCAAGGGTAAGAACCTGATGACTAAAAAGGAGTATTCCAACTATGTGCTCGATTTTGAATTTAAATTGCCACCGGGTGGTAACAATGGTTTAGGCGTTCATTACACAGGTAAGGGTGATCCCGCGTATAATGGAATCGAGTTACAAATTCTCGATGACACTCACGCTGAGTACGCCAAGCTTTTAGAATCTCAGTTTCACGGTGGACTTTATAAATTACAAGCGGCCAAGCATGGCCACCTCAAGCCAGTAGGCGAGTGGAACAAGCAGCGCGTGATAGTCAATGGCAACCAAGTATCGATCGAACTCAATGGTGTTGTAGTTAATGATGCAAATCTGGATGCGCTAGCGAAGGAATTCCCTAAGCACAAGGGTGTGAAGCGTCGCTCAGGCTTTGTCACATTCTGCGGCCACGGAGATCCGGTGGCATTCCGAAATATTAAGATCAAAGACGTCAAATTGGCGAAAGTAGATCTCAGCGGTTTCAGCGCACTATACGATGGCAAGAGCCTGAAAGGCTGGAGTAAAGACCCCGGGCACGTAGACCACTGGCAGCCACGGGGTGACGTGCTCTACTACGACAGCAAGTCCGCAGCCAAGGACAAGAACCTCTGGACTGAGAAGAGCTACAAGAATTTCACAATGGTATTTGATTGGCGCTGGGCTGAGACATCGGCCAAACGCAAGAATCAACCAGTGCTGGACCCCGCGACGGGCGAGTCAAAGAAGGATGCCAAAGGCAAGAAAATGACAAAGAATGTGATCGAGCTCGATAGTGGGATTTACCTTCGCGGTAACAATCGCTCACAGGTCAACCTATGGAATTGGTCGTGTGGCTCGGGTGAAGTTTATGGCTATCGAACCAATCGCAAATTCAGCCAAGAAATCCGCGCAGCACTCACTCCCAAGGTCCCTGCTGACAATCCAATTGGCGCATGGAACCGCATGGCGATCACACTCAATGGCGACCGTCTAACCGTAGTGCTAAACGGTAAGAAAGTGATTGAGAATGCTCAACTCCCTGGCGTTCCATCCGAAGGGCCAATCGCTCTGCAGCATCACGGTAGCGCGCTCGAATTCAGAAACCTTTTCATCAAAGAACTTTAAAAGATACCTATTATGTCAGATCAACAACCATCAAACCAAGAGTCTAAGTCTACGCGTCGTACTTTCGTAAAAAAGGCATCACTAGGAACTGCGGCAGTGGGGCTGAGTCCTCTAGTGTTGCCATCGCTTGGCGCCGCTGAAGGGGCACAAAAGAAAAAGCTCAAAGTAGGAGTCGTCGGTCTAGGTGGCCGAGGAGCCGGAGCAGTGAGAGACATCCTGAGCGCTGATCCAGATACTATCCTATGGGCAGTTGGTGATATCTTTGAAGACCGTATGAAGAAAATCAGCGGTATCGAGAAGAAGTTCTCTGGTCGAGTCGATACTGACAGCGGCAAGCGTCACTTTGTGGGTTTTGATGCCTACCAAAAAGTGATAGATAGTGGAGTAGACATTATTTTACTGACAACAACGCCAGCATTCCGCCCATTGCACTTTGAGGCGGCAGTCGCGGCAGGCAAGCACGTCTTTATTGAGAAGCCTTTTGCGCTAGATATTCCCGGACTTAAAAGTATTGTTGATAGCGCTAAAAAAGCACAAAGCAACGGTCAATCAGTTCTTACCGGCCTCGTATGGCGCTACACCACCCACCTGATGGAAATGCACAAGCGCATCCAAGGTGGCGAGATCGGCGATGTTCTTTCGACCTCATCGATGTACTGCGCTGGTGGGCGACCGAACAAAATGCCTGACATAAAATTCAAGCCACCAACAATGTCTGATATGGAGTGGTCACTCAGGTACTGGCAGAACTATCTCGAACTTGGCGGTGACGGCGCACTCGAATACATGATTCATGGAATCGACCGTATGTCATGGGCAATGGGCGATCAGATGCCTGTGAAATGTTTCGCTAATGGAGCAAACACCATACCTGTTGTGGGAGCAAATGCATGGGACAGCTTTAGCATACGTTACGAATACGCAGATGGACGCACCTCAGACTTCTTCGGACGCCAAGTCCCACGCACCTTTGCAGGCGGCAGCGACATCATCGCAGGCACGAATGGACGCGCAGTTGTCGATGGTAGCAATGTGTCGATCATCAAAGATGGTAAAACTACCTGGCAGAGCAAAGGTGGCCTCGGCTACGTCAATGAGCACAAAATCTTCACTGAACACATCCGCAAGGGAAAAGTCTTTAATGACGTGCTCGGCCAGTTTGAGCACACCCATGCCATCACCATCATGGGTCGCGAAGCTGCGTACACTGGAAAGCTTATCACTGATAAGCAGCTCATGGCATCCACTGATAAACTCGTTGACACCAAGGGGCTAAACTTCAAGACGCCATTCAAAGCGCGTCCACCAGCTGAGCCGGGTACGACAAAGTTTAGCTAAGCGTAAAACGCCTATCCTAAGACATCCCATGTTCAAATTATCTAGTACCTCTAAAAGGTTCTTAGTGATCGGCGCTGCGCCAGTCCTAGCCATCTCAGCATTAGCACTATTCAATGCTAATGCTGGGCCTGCAGCCGTTGCTCCCACCAAGAAGGAAGCAATATCTGATGTGAAGCCCGCACTAGCCAACGATGACCTAGATGAGGAACAACTGCGCCTTGCCACGGTCATTCACAAGCGGATCACTGACTATCAAGAGATCAAAAATAAGACTCACGACAACCAGCCGCAGCCATTTACATCCTACGAGGAAAAGCTCAACTCAGGCGTAAAGTTTGAGATGCTTCCGGTAAAAGCAGGTTCATTCACCTGGAAAGGCGAGAAAGAGGGCGACTCACTCGAAGTCACACTTTCTCCCTTCTGGATGGGAAAAAAAGAAGTCACCTGGGATGAGTATGATCCCTTCGTAAGTGCAAGTGGTATTCCGCGTCAAAAAGATGGGACTGTTTTAGACTTTGCTCGTGGAGCTATTACCAATGATATCGACTTCATTGCACGACCCACGCCACCCTATCACCCTATGACGTGGGGTATGGAACGCGATGGTTATCCAGCGATCAGCATGACTCAGCACGCAGCTAATAAATACTGCCAATGGATCAGCTACCAAACTGGCCACTTCTACCGTCTACCCACTGAGGCAGAGTGGGAGTATGCTAGTAGGGCTGGCAGTATCACTAAATATCCATGGGGAGAGAACGCAAAAGATGCAGATCAATACGCGTATTTCGGCGGTGATGCCGCATCACAATACCAAAAGCCTGGAACTAAAAAGCCAAATGCTTGGGGATTTGAAGACATGATTGGAAATGTCGTCGAATGGACACTGGACCAACATGTGGAAGACAGGCGAGCCTATTTCGATAAAGACAAAGTACATAACCCTTGGATCAAAGCAACGAATCCTTACCCACACGTAGTTAGAGGTGGACACTGGAAGCAAAAACTTGAGGAGATTTCAAAACTAGCAAGAGTGGCTACAGATCCAAAATGGAAAGCAATAGATCCACAAGAACCTAAAAGTCTCTGGTATTTTACTAATGTTCAAAACATAGGATTTCGTATTGTCCGCCCAGAAAAAATACCGACTCCAGAGGAAATGTATCACTACTGGAACTCTGGAGTAGAGGAAGATGGAGAATTTGCATTTTACGGTTCAGAGTACCGTGCTGACTCAAAAATTCATAAGGTCGAACCTAAGAAATAACCTCAGGCATTACTAAAAACTAATTCCATCAATCGGGCACCTCCGGCAACTCCCGCTGTCGGTGTGTGAGTTATTAATTCTTTAAATTTGCGAGCGTAGCTCGTTTTTGAAGATAGGCCCCCTTCGGGCTGGAAAGCCTTTCTGCGCATGGCTGCGTTATTCTTCGTTCACGGATAAAAATCCGCTCACTCATCACGCCTAGCCTCGCTTGAAATTCTTTCCAG
>JBLHPP010000151.1:0-6371 GCA_047624385.1 Crocinitomicaceae bacterium | reverse complement strand
AATGGAGAACTCGTATACTACGCTGGTGGCAGCGAAGTACTTATCGAAAAGCTTCGTCCAGTTCTGAAAGCTACGTCAAAGGAAATCATCCGACTAGGTGACATCGGTACAGCAACCATTGTCAAAATAGCAACCAACCTAATTTCAGCTTCCACTGTTCAAGCTCTCTCGGAAGCAATGGCCATAGCCAATGCTTACGGGGTTTTACCAGAGACCTTTATACCCGCCGTACTCTCTAACGCCTGCGGATCTCCACTCGCTGCGATGAAGCTCCCAACAATGGCAAGCGGCGACTACTCCACCCACTTTTCTCTCGATAATATGCGCAAGGACTCAGTCTTCGCACTCCAACTTGCAAAACAAGCAAATCTAGACACCCCAGGGATCGAAGCTACCTCAACCACTATGACCACTCTCTGCGACGTCGGCTACGCTGACATCGACTACTCAGCCCTCTACAAACAATTTTAAGCCGATGCTACCCTACCTACTTCCAACTGATTCAACGGCATTGTTAGACCGTGCCATTTTTAAACTCACGGGAGCCGATGCCGAGCGCTACCTCAACGGTCAATGCTCTCAGGATGTACGACTAGTTAGTGAACAGTTGGCTCTTTACGCAGTAGTAACTAATTTCAAAGGGAAACTCGAAGGTGACTGCTTCATCCGTCGCCACGAAGGCAGTATTCTCATCGATTGCCCAATCGAGCTTCGTGAAGACCTCTTCATGCGACTCGACCGCTACATTATAGCTGATGATGCCGAGCTCAGCGACGTCACCGATTCGTTCGACATCCTCCACACTGTAGAACCATCTACAGCTCTAAGTAAAAGCTGGTCAGTAAGTCGCTTTGGACAAGCTGGCGTCGATCAATTCTTCGCTAAAGGCTCGGCACCTACCGTCACACTCAATCGCTCAGAAATCGAAAAATCTCGGATTAGCCACAAAATTCCACTTTGGGGAGCTGAACTCGATAACGATACTCTCCCACCTGAAGCCTCGCTCGAGGCGCGCGCCATTTCTTACACCAAAGGATGCTACACCGGCCAAGAAGTGATCTCACGTATCCGCTCAGCAGGTAAGACCAACCGCCACCTCGTACTCCTAGAAATTGCCGATTCCATGTCTGGTGGTTCGCCCTTGCTGTGCGATGGTGCTAGTGAAGATAGACCCGCGGGTCTCATCACCAGCGTATGTGAAATCAATGGTAAACATATCGCTCTTGCATATCGCAAAAGAAAATTCCAAAACGTCACACAATTCAATAACGCATGTGTGGTGGCTTAATAACCACCATTCCACACTCAAAACTTTTACTTACCACACCAAATGAGCATCGCAGATAAACAACAACAGCTCCTCGACGAACTCGACATTTTTCAAGATTGGACCGAACGCTATGAATACGTCATCGGCCTGGGTAAGCAGCTCCCAGCTATGGATCAGGCTCTACTCACAGAAGATCGACTCATCAGAGGATGCCAGTCACAAGTGTGGTTAGAAGCGTCCAAAGAAGGGGATAAAGTTCGCTTTGTGGCCGACTCAGATTCTCTAATCACCAAGGGGATGGTTGCCATTTTTGTCCGCATCCTAGACAACGAATCTTCAGATGACATCCTTACTGCCGACATGAGCTTCATCGATAAAACTGGCCTAAAAGAGCATCTCGCACCAACGCGGGCCAACGCGCTTAACCTCATGGCTAGTCAGATGAAGAAGTACGCGCTCCTGCTTTCCTCTACCTAGCAAAGCGCTATGAACTCAGACTCTTCGGCCACGGTGCAGCTCACTGATTCACATTGCCACCTAGCTTCGCATAAGTTTTCACATAGTGAACTAGAGCAAATCATTCTCAACGCCAAGGCTTCAGGAATCCACAGGATGGTAACCTTAGCCACCTCGCTTGAGGATAGCCCTAGCAACATTGCTATCTGCGAAACTTTCCCTGAAGTGTTTTGCGCCATCGGTATCCACCCATGCGATGTCCATGAAACCCCAGATAACTATCTCGATCGTTTGCGTGAGTTCGCTCTCCACCCTAAATGCGTTGCCATCGGCGAAACTGGCCTCGATTACTTCCATCCAGCTCCAGATGGCTTGACTGACGAAAGCTACCATCAACGCCAGCGCTATTTTCTACGCCAGCACTTCCAGTTAGCTAAAGAACTCGGAAAGAATATAGTGATTCACACCCGTGATAAATCGGGATACCAATCTCTCCACGACTCCCTCGATATCTACCAAGAATTCTCCAGCGATGTGATTGCAGTCTTCCACTGCTTCCTTGGTCCGTGGGAAAACGCCCAGCGTATTATCCAACTCGGCGGCTATGTTTCCTTCACTGGTATAGCCACCTTTAAATCGGCAAAAGACTGTATCGCTGCTGCCATTCAGGCTCCAGCCGGAAGAATGATGGTCGAAACTGATGCACCTTACCTAGCTCCCACTCCACACCGAGGAAAGCGTAATGAACCTGCATTCACCCAGCTCGTGGCTCAGACAATTGCGGACGCTCGGTCCGAGTCCATACAGGCATTCTCAAAGCATACAGAAATGAGCGTGAACACATTTTTTAACTTTTCTTCTGATCTTGAGAAAGATTTATGCTAATTTCACGTTTACATAATAACTCTAAATGCTAGAATACCAGCAATGAAAACCATCACCCTCTCAATTATCTCAATAGCCTCCGCAGCACTCGTTTCTTGTAACAACCAAACAGGTAACCCGTACGGAGCGCCAGCCGCAAATCAAGCACCCTCAGCCCAAGGTGGAAATCCCTACGCCATTCCACAATCGAACGGAGAAACTGGAAGCAATGCACCCTACCAGTCACTGCCAGGCGTAGGTAACACACTTCCCCCAGCTCAAGCTCCAGCTTACGGTAATAACTCATACACTCCACCAATCGCAGCAGCACCAGGCGTTGCGTCTCCCGCAGCAGGATCCAGCCTTCCCCACACAGTAATCACCGGCGACAGTCTTTGGAAATTAGCCAGAGACTACGACACCACAGTCGAAGCAATTCAGGTAGCAAATGGGATTTCTGGAAATAATATCCAACTCGGACAAACTCTCCAGATTCCAAATAACTAGCTTTTCGTACTTAAATAATATTTCGAAAGGTGACACGCAAGCTGCGTGTCACCTTTCTTTTTTTACAATAAGGAGAATGATGCCACCTCCTAAATACGTAACTGCCCTTTCCGAAAAGTATACCACGTCAAATGCCATTCCATTCATTATTCGCCACCTTCGTCTGTAGCATTGCCATTCTCACACATCCTGTAAGTGGTGAATCTGAGGCTCCGAGTGAAATGGCCGCACATCTATTCTCCTCTTTGAGTCCAGATGAATTTAACAAAGCCCTCACTCAGGCCACATTGGCAAAAGTACCCAAACAAACCCTGCTGGAAGCGCGCTTCATTTACTATGTCGATCAAGCCGACTACCAAGCGCTCGCTAAACTTTCGAATGAATTGCTCCCTCTCCAAGACTCTTTCAATTCACATATCTCACAAATATTCACTCTAGAAGACGATTGGAAAGCCATCGTTAAATACACATTGGCTCTCAACAACCTAGAACAAGGAGATGCACAAGCTTTTGAAAAAAATATTAAAGAAGCATTCTGGCTGAGCCCAAGACAAGCCGGCGCCTTTGCTCCACATGTTGAACAGTTCAAGTTAGAACTCGCAATGAAGACAGTGAAGATCGATTCTGAGCTGACTCAAAAAAACTTATTAGAACACGCTAACATTAGGATTCTAGAACCAGAGAAAGACATCAACATCCTGTTTTTTTGGTCCCCCTGGAGCAGAGAATTCACAGAAACCGTCGATGACTTCACCGCCCTTTGCTCGTTGGCTAAAGAGCACGGCATCACAGTGCGCGCTATTATTGCAGAACAATCAGACAAGGTAAATCAGGACGCTGCTGCGTTCATCAATGAAGTTAAGATTGCACCGTCAGCACTCTGGCTCAAAGAGGAGCCAACACTCAAGCTATCAACAACACTCCGGATACAATCAATTCCCACAGTTGTCCTCGCAGACAAACATGGAAAAATTCTATTCAATGGCCACCCATCATCTCTGACATTTCGGAGTAAATTGCATAAGCTATTCCCAAAAGGAAATGAACCTAGCATCGATACAGAGTAAACACTAGAAATCCAAAGCTACTTGCTACTTGATCTAAAAATCGTCGTGTGACGTGATTTACTCTAGGTATTTTACCAAGCCCCCATTGACTTAAGATACCATTGCCAGAGATCTTGCCCCCAAAAGAGCCAAATCACAGCACCAGCGATGATGCTGGGACCAAATGGCATCACCTTGCCAAAACCTAGTCGGTTAAACAGAGCCCAAACAATACTCACTAAACAAGCGGTAAAGATAGTAAGCAACAACGACGTTGGACCAAAGCAAGCGCCTAGCATTCCCAATAAGTCTACATCCCCCATGCCCATCGCCTCTCTTGGCACCACTGCCCGACGCGCTTCACCATCGAGCGAGCTTAACTTTTCGATCGGAAACACCTCGCCATCGACTATTATTTCACTCTCCCGGATCTCTACCAACTCGGCCGATCTTTCCACTCCATTTACTCGGACAGATTTGAGATCATTGATCAGAAGTTTGTCAGTTTTACGGAAAAATATATCAGACCAGCCAATCACTTCGTCACCGAACACAAAGCAAAGTTCTTCCTCGTCTGACTCCGGCTCTCTCAGTGCCCAAGCAGTCGGTTCCTCGAAAGTGTATTTTTGTTTTCCAAAGGCCAACTTGCCTAACAAAACAACGAGCCAAAGACTCACCCAACCAATCGCAAAACCAAATCCCGACTTTAGCAAGCTGAGGGTCCATTCCGTTTCTCCAAAAAACTGAGGGCGCCAAACAGCCATTGCTAGCCCCAGTATCGTACCAGCTATTGTCAACTGCCTAGGAATCACCATCAACTCAATATCGATGACGGAAATCGCGATCAAAATAGAACTCAACAACATGAAAAAGATTGCCTCAGAAGGGTCATCGAAATAAAACCAGCATCCAACCCAAACCAGTGCCGTCAAAAGCTCAACGATAAAGTAGCGTATCGGTATCCGACAATCACATTCAGCGCACTTACCTCTCTGCACCAGCCATGTTACTAATGGGATGTTGCGTATCATCGGTATCGGCTTTTTACAGCTCGGACAAAAACTGCGCTTAGGCGTGTTCACCGACAGCCCACGAGGAAGCCGGTAGATGGCCACATTCAAAAATGAACCTATACTCGCTCCTAGTATAAAAGCAGTGATTCCGTATAATGCATGTGACCAAGGTAGAACGAATGTCATGTTCCTTACATTCAAACTGGACAAACTAAGCAAGCAATACCCAAATGAGCTAAACACAAAGTTTCTTTCACATGACCATGCCTACTATTCTCAATGCAGCTAAAGAAATTGCCCATTCACTTCATCAAGCTGGACACACATGCTACTTTGCCGGTGGGTGCGTGCGTGATACTTTGCTAAATCGAATCCCTAAGGACTTCGACCTCGCCACCTCTGCCACACCTGACCAGGTACTCCAACTTTTTCCCAAATCAGATTCGATTGGGGCACACTTTGGAGTGATCCTGGTGAAACTCCGTGGTATGCCGTTTGAAGTTGCGACATTTCGCACAGACGGCGCATACTCAGACAAAAGGCGCCCAGACTCAGTCACATTCTCCTCACCGCAGGAGGACGCATCTCGACGTGATTTCACAGTGAACGGCCTATTCCAAGATCCTATCACTGGTGAGATAATTGATTTCGTCAATGGTTCTATAGATCTCGATCATAAAATCATCCGAGCCATCGGCAACCCCATCGAACGCTTTCAAGAAGACGCCCTCCGGCTGATGCGCGCCATTCGCTTTGCCACAAAGCTCGGGTTCGAAATCGAACCAAGCACATGGCAAGCCATCTGCGACAATGCGCATCTTTTAGAAAGTATAGCGATCGAACGCATCCAAGCTGAGTTCAACCAAATTCTCCTCCACAATGATCGAGCTCATGGCCTTGACCTCATGGTCCAGTCTGGACTCATCCGCTACTGTGTCCCCGAAGTTCTAGACCTGATCGGCTGCGAACAACCACCGCAGTTTCACCCAGAGGGAGACGTCTATGTTCACACCCGAATAATGCTAGGCATGCTGACTGGAAGCCCGTCCCTCGAGCTTTGCCTCTCCGTGCTCTTACACGACATTGGCAAGCCCGCAACTTACACCTACAGCTCTGAAGAAGACAGGATTCGCTTTAGCGGTCATGACCAAGTAGGCACAGAAATGGCCGAAGTCATACTCAGGCGTCTCAAGTATTCTAACAAAACGATCGAAG
>JBLHPP010000150.1:0-6373 GCA_047624385.1 Crocinitomicaceae bacterium | reverse complement strand
CCAGCTGGCTTCACCATTACCATGTCAGCTCCTTCATCTTCATCAAGAATCACTTCGCGGATGGCTTCGCGCACATTGGCGTAGTCCATCTGGTAGCTTTTCTTGTCGCCCGCTTTAGGAGCGGAGTCTAGCGCACCACGGAATGGGCCGTAATAAGCTGATGCGTATTTCACAGAATACGAAAGAATAGAGACGTCAGTAAATCCAGCATCATCCAGAGCTTCGCGTAGAGCACCGACTCGGCCATCCATCATATCGCTGGGAGAGACGATGTCCGCTCCAGCCATAGCATGGCTCACAGCTTGCTTGCAGAGCACTTCAACAGTCTCATCATTGAGGATTGTGATCTCTCCATCGGAGCTCACCTGAACGATTCCATCGTGGCCGTCAGAATTGTATGGATCTAACGCCACATCTGTAATCACACAAAGTGTCGGGTGTGCCGCTTTCAACGCTTTCAACGCTCTTGGAATCAGGCCATCTGGATTGTAGCTTTCGTCGCCAGTAGAGTTTTTTTTCTGTTCTGGTACGGCGGGGAAAATGACGACTGCTGATACTCCAAGCGCGTGGGCTTCACCCGCCTCTTGCACCAATCCACCGATCGACCAACGGGTGCAGCCTGGCATCGAAGCAATCGCTACATTTTCAGAATCTTCATGGACGAAGAGTGGGTAGATAAAATCTTTGGCGCTCAGTGACACCTCGCGTACGAGGTTACGGATTGCTGGTGACTTTCTGTTGCGGCGTGGTCGTTGAAGCATAATCGGGAATCTTTAAATCTTTTCTAAGTTATAGTCGCTTGAGCCATCTTTGACAAGCCATCCCAATTCCTTGAGTTGATCGCGAAGTTCATCTGACTTTGCCCATTGTTTGTTGCTACGCGCATCCCAGCGTTCGGCTGCTAGAGCTTTTATCTCAGCGGGGGCATCCTCTTGCACCTCTTCTACAATTTCAGGTAACGTGATTCCTAAAGCCTGAAGCATAAAGTGTAAGCCTTTCCACTGAATCAGTGGATCATCTTCATTCTGAGAACGCCTTAGAGCGCCGAACATCGCACCCATAGCACGTTGCGTATTGAGATCTTCATTCAGCCCTAACCAGGCATTTTCAAATAGACCTTTGTTCTCAAGCCCGATCAGCTCCGCGTAGCTCGGAGCCTCATCGGCACCTGCGAGTTCAGCCAGCGCGCGCTCAGCTTTGAGCAATTTATCTAAGGCCTCACTGGCGGCATGCAAGCTATCGAGGGTGAAATTGAGTTGTTTTCTATAATGCCCTCCAATCAGAGCGACACGCACTTCGTTTGGTTTAGCTCCTTTCGCTATGAGGTCATCGAGCCGGAAGAAATTCCCGAGCGACTTGGACATCTTTTTACCCTCGACTAGCAAGTGGGTAATGTGAAACCAATGGGCCGCAAAATCACCACCACAAGAACACTTACTCTGAGCAATCTCATTCTCGTGGTGTGGGAAAACTAGATCTTCGCCACCAGAGTGAAGATCAAAACTCTCACCGAGGTACTCACGGATCATAGCGGAACATTCGAGGTGCCAGCCAGGGCGACCTTCGCCCCATGGGCTTTGCCAAAAGTTGTCACCATCCTCATCGCGGCGCCCCTTCCAAAGCACGAAATCAGCGACGCTGTCTTTCTCGTATTCATCCGAGTCGTTAGCACGCTGGTTCTGAGTTTTGCCTAGGTCGAGTTCACGCTCATCGAGATGTGAAAGCTTGCCGTACTCTGGGTACGAACTGATACGGAAATAAACCGAGCCGTCGTCGGCTGCGTAAGCATGTCCCTTATCGATCAATTCCTTGATCATTACAACCTGTTGATGGATGTGCTCCACGGCACTTGGTTCAATCGCCGGAAGAAGGCAATTGAGCGCTTCACAATCAGTGTGAAACTTTTCAGTCCACTGGCTAGTGAACTCTTTGAGTGTCTTGCCAGCTGCTTGCGAGTCACGGATTGTCTTATCATCCACATCGGTAAGGTTACGGACATGTTTGGTTGGAGTGCCGCCGAGCTCCAAGGTCCTGCGAAATACATCTTGAACCACGAAAGTTCGGAAGTTTCCAATGTGCGCAGGGCCGTAGACTGTGGGACCACAGCAATAAAACCCATAGGTTTCGCCATTGATTGGCGCAATTTCCTTCGTTTCTCGTGCAAGCGTATCGTAAAGGCGCATGGATATGCCATAGCCTTTGAGCGGGCTATTGGAAAGTCTTTTGCGGACATTCTCCCATAGCCATCAAACTCTCGCTAATACTCTCAGAGAAACCTCACGACACGAGAATAAAGCAAGGGTGATTGCTTGTGGGAAATTTACTTGGGAATGGTCTATTGATTTATACAGAATTGCAGGGTTTTTCAATATTCACAGAACCGAGAATTAGAAATTCAGCAGTAGCGGTAAGGGAATAACATCGGGCCAACTTCTAATTACTACCATTCGAGCCTGAGATTAGTGGTTGAGATGCTTCATCGTGCTGGCAAGTCGCTGCGCTCCAATTAGGGATGCACAATGAATAATTCTGGTATTCTGCACATCCTCTCATCGTGCCGAAATTTTAGCATTTTTCGCGCTAGAAAAAATCTCATCATGCTGGGGTAATCTGTATAAATAAGCAGCGTCATCTGTGATGGTGACTCGTCTCATCCAGCTGGCTAGAAGCTCAAGGTTGTCGTGTAGTGTGACTCTACCAACAATCCAACCTCACACATTATCCTACTCATAAAGCTAACAGAATCCTAGACAAGACATTCTAAACCTGTAGCATACAAAGCAACTCTGATTCTCACACATAGAAATACCACTCTCAATAATGGCTTCACTCATCCTAGCATCTAACAGGTTACCGATTAGAATTCTCGCCGATGGTTCATTTGAGCGCACAACTGGCGGGCTAGCATCAGCCATTGAAGGAAGCGGTCTAGATGGCGAATACACATGGGTGGGCTGGGGTGGTTCTTGCCCAGGAATCGGACTAAGCGAGAGCGAATTCAAGACCAGTCTACGTGAATTAGGGGTCGAACCCGTCGTACTGTCAGAGAAGAACATAAGCGGATACTACGATGGATACTCAAACTCCACGCTCTGGCCGTTATTGCATTACATGCAAGGTCGGGCACGCTTTGACCCAGAGTGGATTGAATGCTACCGCTCTGTGAACGCTCAGTTTGCAGAAACAATAGCCGCGATTGCCTCGCCCAATGCCGATGTCTGGATCCACGACTACCACCTAATGCTCTTGCCACAACTCTTACGAGAGATCCGTCCTGACATTAAGATAGGATTTTTCCTGCATACTCCCTTTCCTTCGAGCGAAATATTCCGAGCTCTCCCCGAACGAAATGAATTACTAAAAGGCTTACTAGGCTGCGACCTGATCGGCTTCCACACATACAACTATCTCCGCCACTTTATCTCCTCACTAATCCGCATCTTAGGGGTAGAGGCGGACATGGACGGGCTCTGGCAAAAGAACCGCCACATACAGTTAGGCGTCTACCCTATAGGCCACAATAGTGCGGGTTTTCAAGCCGTCGCAAAATCCGAAACTTTTGTGAAAGCACACAGTGGACACGTCAAACATTTGGGCGCTGGGCAGCTGATTCTAAGCGTTGAAAGGTTAGATTACACTAAAGGATTACCACAAAAGCTCAGTGCTATTCGCCAGTTTCTTCATGAGCACCCAGAGCAACGTGGGCTCGTCCACTTTGTCCTAATAGCTGTCCCTTCACGCCGTGGTGTGGAAGAATACGATTCCCTCACTTCACAGGTCCAGTGCGAGGTTGGAGCTATCAATGGTGACTACGGAGATGTCGGCCATTCACCAGTACAATTTCTCCACCGCAGTTTCCAGGTGGATGAGCTGGCAGCGCTCTACTCACTGGCTGACGTTTGTCTGGTTACCCCTATCGTTGATGGCATGAACCTAGTGGCTAAAGAATTTATTGACTGCAAAAGAGCATCTCACCGAGCTCGTCCTGGAGTCCTCATTCTCAGCGAATTTGCTGGTGCAGCAAATGAAATGTCCCACGCCTTACTAGTGAACCCGCACGACACTGTAGGAGTAGTGAAAGCAATCAACGAAGCCCTGCAAATGGACGAAGTGGACATCTGGAAGCGAATACACGCCATGCAGAATAGACTCAAACTCAATGATGCAGGAGCCTGGGCTAAACGCTACCTCTCAGACCTTCAAAAAAATACCTCATTTAATCATAAAGGAACCATTCACGCTGAGCTCGAACCACTCCGCAACGAACTGCAACAACACATCGATCAAGGCAAAAAAGTAGCCCTCTTTCTCGACTACGATGGAACCCTAAGAGATTTCACTATGCGCCCAGAGTACGCTATTCCAGATGACTCACTGAAGAAGTTATTAGGCAACTTAGCTGCACATCCTAACATCGATCTCATGATTGTCAGTGGACGCACCAAGGAATTCCTTCAGAAGCACCTCGGAGACCTACCAATCCACTTTGTCGCAGAGCATGGATACTACTGGAAAACGCAGTCAATGCCAGATTGGCAGCTACTCAACCCACATGTCGACACATCTTGGAAGGGGCTAATTCTTCCGCAGTTAGAAGCCGCAATGGCACTCACACCTGGATCCGAGATTGAAATAAAACATTCCTCAGTAGTTTGGCATTACCGCCAATCCGATCCAGAATTTGGTTCCTGGCGAGCGAAGGGCTTATTGTCGGAACTCACGTCCACTACTGCCAGTCTTCCAGTCTCAGTCCACCACGGGCAAAAGATTATAGAGATCGCTAGCCAACTAGTTAACAAGGGAGTGGCTATAGAAAGAATGCTTAGCCAATGGCAACCTGATATAGCCTTGGCTGCTGGAGATGATGTTACTGACGAATCAATGTTTGCCATTCAAGAACCATCAAACACAAGCTTTCATACTGTAAAAATTGGTAACGGAGACACTCGCGCCAATCAACGAAGCACAATCAAGGCCTTACGTAATTTACTAGAATCTCTCGCCTAAAAAGGCAAACTACTTATCTCTAACTCATTTATCCACTTTGGACAGTCAATCTAACTACAACCACGGCATTATTGGAAATGGCCGAACATGCGCGATTATCGATTTCGATGCCACTATTGTTTTTTCCTGTATGCCGGATTTTGATTCAGGGACAGTCTTTGCTGCCATGCTTGACATCGACAAGGGTGGACACTTTGGCATCAGCATGTTGGATGGAAAACCAGTCAATCAAGAGTACGAAAAGAACACCGGCATACTTGTCACCACATTTGAAGGAAAGGATGGTTCCTTTGAAGTCATCGATTTTATGCCACGCTATGGCTGGGATGGAAAATCACGCTCTAGAGGGGATGTGTCTAGCGATATAGTCCGCGTACTCAAGCCATGCTCAGGCACACCATCTATCATCGTCGACTACGCGCCGAAACTCTATTACGCCAAGTACGCAACTGAGTCATTTACCTTTGCTGAGGGTCGACTAAAAAGCACAACGACTGGTAAACGCGATGATGGATCCTCAGTCTACGAGTCATGCTACCTCTATACCGATCTTGACGCAGATCACATCCTAGAAAAGAAAAGTATACTACTAACAGATCAGCGATATCTGTTGCTCAGCTACCACGATAAAGTCATTATACCGGACCGTGAAAAAATTGAACTTAAACTCCAGTGGACTCGTGCGTACTGGCTACTTTGGGCTTCCCGCACACACAGATGCGATAGCTATGCCAATGAAATAATTCGCAGTGCTATCACACTAAAAATGCTCCAGTTCACCCCGACTGGCGCAGTTCTAGCAGCGGCTACCACGTCTTTACCCGAGACGATCGGTGAGGGGCGAAACTGGGACTATAGGTTTTGTTGGATACGAGATGGTTCCATGACCGTAGATATTTTACACCGAATCGGTCACCACAACATGGCAGAAAGCTTCATCAACTGGATGATGCAAACAGTCCCCACCAAGGATGACGCACTCCAGATCATGTATGGCATTCGTGGCGAGAAAAAACTCACAGAGGAAATCCTCACACATCTTAGTGGCTACCAAGGATCATCTCCTGTTAGAGTAGGCAATGCTGCCTACCATCAACAACAGCATGACATCTACGGTATTCTAATGGATTTAATCTACAAGGATCTCATACACCACGATATCCCCGCACGCCACCCCGCGCCTGAAGCTCTCGACCGGCGCTGGACCCGAGTCCGCTCAATCATCAAAACTGTCGAGGAATATTGGCAACAACCAGATCGCGGCATTTGGGAAATTCGAGGCGAGGAAAAACACTTTGTCTTCTCGAAAGTCCTTTGCTGGGTCGCAGTTGATAGAGCAATCAAAATTGCCGAGCGGCTAGGAAAA
>JBLHPP010000149.1:0-6377 GCA_047624385.1 Crocinitomicaceae bacterium | reverse complement strand
CATTCACCGCAGCTACTTTGAGTAGCGTCGGAGTTCGAATTCCTCGAACTTTTCTACCACTTCAAAGCCATTGAAATGGTGCTCGAACTCTGGGAAGCGCGTGTCGCCATCGTAGGCATTGTAGATGTAAGAAACGAGGAGTTCGTCGAGATGTGGCAGGAATAGACTGTATATTTCAGCTCCGCCAATGATGAACACTTCTGGATCCATCAGCTCTAACTGAGTAATCGCCTCAGGTGAATGCACCACATCCACTCCCTCTGCCGTCCAATCCAGATCACGGGTGATAACAATGTTCTGACGCTTAGGTAATGGCCGTCCAATTGAGTCGTAGGTCTTGCGCCCCATCACAATTGGGTGGCCGCTGGTGGTACGCTTAAAGAGCTTTAAATCCTCTGGAAGGTGCCACGGAAGGTCATTTCCCTTACCGATCACTCGGTCAGAAGTCATCGCTACCATTGCAATCAATTTTGGCTTATTTGTCATCTTGTGGAAAGACTGCCTAGAGCTCAGAGCACGTGCAAGCCCAATGATTTCGACTAACAGAATCTTTGGCTTGCAAAAATAGGGAGAACTTGGGCAGTATAAGACTTCTTACCCAATAAAGTCCGTGTCTAAAAAAACTTCCAATCCAGCCGTCAACGTAACCCGCATGATTTACTTGCTGGTATGTGAGTTAGCGGGCAGCGCACTCGCCTTCCAGAGCCTAGGCCCGTCAAAGATGTGGATCGGCATCACGGGCGGACTTTTAGTCGGAGCATTCTTTATCATGGCGGAAAGTCTGATGAAGCAATTCTCTATCAGAGGTTTCTCAACAGCCACTCTGGGACTGGTTATTGGACTTTTCTGTGCATGGCTCCTCAACACTGTTCGTATACCTGAGCTTTTCACCGTCACCTTCGAAAAGTATATCAATAAACCTGATGACTTTGCCCTCACCTTCAACGTCTGCACATACGCCACGCTTGGCTTCCTGGGAACAGTCATTGCCCTGCGTAGCAACAAAGAAGACTTTGCCCTGATTATCCCCTATGTGCGCTTTCGACAAGAGACCCAAAAAGGTCGCCCACTGCTGCTAGACTCAGGCGTCATCACCGATGGTCGCCTACCCTCTCTGATGAATTCGGGCTTCCTCGAGAACAACCTCATCATCCCTCGATTCGTATTGGAAGAGTTACAGATCATGTCTAACTCACCTTCACCTGGTCGACGCCAGCGTGGTCAGCGCGGGCTAGACAGCCTAGACGACCTTCGTACTTCGCAGCGCACGCGAGTCAGCATTCACGATGCCACCCCATCCTCGCCCGACGATAGCCATGATGCAATTTTGATGCAAATCGCCAATCTCATCAATGCTAAGCTGCTAACCACCGACGACAACCTCAGTAAGGTAGCCCGCCTTCAGGACGTCACAGTGCTAAATATCAACGATCTAGCGGACTCGCTCAAACCCAAGGTTTCCGTCGGTGCGCACATGAATCTGGCAATTGTCAGAACAGGTAAAGAAGCTCACCAAGGAGTCGGTTATTTACCTGATGGCACAATGATCGTGGTGAATAATGCTGTTACTAAGATCGGCTCAGCTCTGGATGTTACTGTCATCTCTACTATAAACACCTCTGCAGGTGTGATGGTTTTTGCAGAAATTGACCCTAAAGCTTAAGCGTTCCTAAGGCAGCCACAATCCACTATGAGAAAGAGGATTGCACTTCTATTCACAAGTTGCTCACACGACTGCTTGATTTTCTTTTACGAAACACACAAGCAATCCTTTACAAAAGTAATCTAAGTAGGCAGAAACACCTCAATTTACGACTTACTTCCATGCCAAAGGACACATCGATTAAAAAGATTCTAGTTATCGGATCCGGACCAATTATTATTGGTCAAGGATGCGAATTTGATTACTCAGGCGTGCAAGCCTGCAAAGCCCTCAAAGAAGAAGGCTACGAGGTAATTCTTGTGAACTCAAACCCGGCTACGATCATGACTGATCCCGAGTTTGCCCATCGCACATACATCGAGCCTATCACTCCTGAGTGCGTAGAGAAAATCATCATCAAGGAGAAGCCTGACGCTCTGCTCCCAACTCTCGGCGGCCAGACAGCGCTGAACTGCTCGATGGAACTCGACCAGTCAGGCACACTTGAAAAGCACGGTGTTAAGATGATCGGCGCCAATGCTGATGCGATCGATAAAGGTGAAGATCGTCTTCGTTTCAAAGAAGCGATGCTCAAAATCGGCCTCGACCTTCCACACTCAGGCGTTGCTCACAACATGGCAGAATCTCACGAGATTCGCAAAGAGATCGGCACCATGCCACTCATCATCCGCCCCGCATTCACTCTCGGTGGATCAGGTGGCGGCATCGCATACAACATCGAAGAATTTGAAGAGATCTGCACACGCGGCATCGACCTCTCCCCAGTAAGCGAAATCCTCGTTGAGGAATCACTTCTAGGCTGGAAAGAATACGAAATGGAAGTCATGCGTGACTGCGCTGACAACTGCGTGGTTATTTGTTCTATCGAGAACTTCGACCCAATGGGTGTCCACACTGGTGACTCTATCACGGTGGCTCCAGCGCAGACTCTCACTGACCGTGAGTACCAGATCATGCGTGACGCATCCTTCGCCTGTATCCGTGAGATCGGCGTTGAGACGGGTGGTTCTAATATCCAATTTTCAGTTAACCCAGAAGACGGTCGCTGTATCGTTATCGAGATGAACCCACGTGTTTCTCGTTCCTCAGCGCTCGCCTCTAAAGCAACTGGTTTCCCGATCGCCAAGATCGCAGCCAAGCTCGCAGTTGGTTACACACTAGACGAACTTAAGAACGACATCACTCGCGTGACTCCAGCTTCTTTCGAACCAACAATCGACTACGTTGTTACAAAACTCCCACGCTTCACTTTCGAGAAATTCCCGACAGCGGATGCCGTTCTCACTACTCAGATGAAAGCAGTCGGCGAGGCAATGTCGATCGGCCGTACTTTCAAGGAATCCATGCAGAAGGCACTTCGTTCGCTCGAAACTGGCCGATCAGGCTTCGGATGCGACGGCAAAGGCCCGGTGGCACCAAGCCGCGAAGACATCGAGCGCAAACTCCACGTCCCTAACGCTGAGCGTATTTTCTGGCTTAAGACAGCATTCGAGAACGACTGGACTGTAGAAGAAATCTTCGAAGCTACTTCAATCGACCGCTGGTTCCTAGAGAACCTCAAGCAAATTTCCGACGAAGGTGTGGCGCTAGCTTCGGTAGAAAATCTTCTTAAGAATAAGTCAGCCCTCCGCAAGGCGAAGAAGTACGGTTTCTCAGACGTTCAGATCGCTCACCTTCAGAACACTGACCAGGACACAGTCCGTGCAGCGCGTAAGAAGCTAGGCATCATCCCAACTTACCGTCTGGTTGACACCTGCGCCGCTGAGTTCGAAGCTTACACTCCATACTTTTACTCCACATACGGCGACGAGAACGAAGCACGTGAGACTGACCAAAAGAAGATCATCATCCTCGGTGGTGGCCCTAACCGTATCGGTCAGGGAATCGAATTTGACTACTGCTGCGTGCACGCGTCCTTCGCCCTCAAAGAGCTTGGATACGAGACCATCATGGTCAACTCCAACCCTGAGACAGTCTCCACGGACTACGACACATCTGATAAGCTCTTCTTTGAGCCACTCACACTCGAAGACGTTCTCAACATCTGCGACCAAGAGAAGCCAGATGGTGTGATCGTTCAGTTCGGTGGCCAAACACCACTCAATCTAGCGGCCGACCTCGAGCGTCACGGCGTGCCAATCATCGGTACTTCACCAAAATCTATAGAGCTCGCAGAAGACCGTAAGTTCTTCTCAGCTCTCCTCGACAAGATCGGCCTCAAGCAAGCTGAAGCTGGTACAGCAGTCACTCCAGACGAAGCTGTCATTATCGCTGACCGTATCGGCTACCCGGTTCTCGTTCGTCCTTCGTTCGTCCTCGGTGGACGCGGTATGATGATCGTGTACAGCGACGACGAACTCCGCAAGTACATCAGCGAAGCTGCTGATGTATCACCTGACCGTCCGATCCTTGTTGACCGTTTCCTCGAAAACGCTGTGGAAGTGGATGTTGATTGCATCTCAGACGGCGAAACATCCGTTGTTGGCGCGATCATGCAGCACATCGAGGCTGCAGGCATCCACTCAGGCGACTCCGCTTGCGTGATTCCAGCACCATCGCTCTCAGATGACATTCAGAAGCAGATACTCAAAGGCGCGAAAGAGCTCGCTCGTGAGCTCGAAGTCATCGGTCTAATGAACATCCAGTTCGCAGTGAAGGACGAAGAACTTTACGTCATCGAAGTGAACCCACGTGCATCCCGCACCGTGCCATTCGTTTCGAAAGCAATCGGCATCCCACTTGCTAAGCTCGCGGCGAAAGTCATGGCTGGCAAGACACTCAAAGAGCTCGGCTTCACGGAAGAAGTTCTGCCTAACCACTACTGTGTGAAGGAAGCAGTTTTCCCATGGCCTAAGTTCCCAGGAATCGACATCGTACTCGGACCTGAAATGAAATCTACTGGCGAAGTGATGGGCATCGATGCTGACCTCGGCATGGCTTACGCCAAAGCACAGATCTCAGCATTCAATCCACTTCCAACTGAAGGCAACGTCTTCTTCTCAGTCAACGACCGCGACAAACCGCAGTCCGTTGGAATTGCTAAAGAACTCGTTGAGCTAGGCTTCAAAGTCTACTCCACTGGCGGCACCTACAAGTTTCTCAAGGAGCAAGGCGTCAAAGTTGAGCGCGTTTACAAGCTCGCTGAGCAAAAGCGTCCAAACGTAATCGACATGATGAAGAACGGAGACATTTCCTTCGTCATCAACAGCCCAAGTAGCCACGAAGCTCGCGAAGATGAGATCAGAATTCGCTCTAGCGCCGTCACTAACAAGATATCCCACTGCACCAATCTTGCTGCAGCTGAAGCATCTGTCCTCGCGATCCGTTCACTGCTCAACCTGAAGTTCGAGGTGAAGCCTATCCAGGCATACCACGGCCTCATCTAATCGATCCTAGCTGATCTAAACTTTCAAAAGCGCAGCCGACACCGGCTGCGCTTTTTTTGTTTATCCTCCACCGCACATTACGATACGATAATTTTTCATACCAATTACGAGAATGGAGAAAACCTATTCTACCACGAAAAAACAAAAATTCGTAAAAGTGGTATAACGCCAGTCGGAAGGCCTCTTGGAGGTCAGCCCGATTCATTTTATCAAAAAATAGCTAATATTCCTTGGCAGAGGGATCACAAACACGCTTTGCTAGTGCCATGAATATTGAGATCTCAGACAAGCCGCTCTCATGGGGCGCACTCGACCTCTCACTCTTTGGAGTGGATAAGGACTGGTTTGGAAAACCCGTAAAACCTCCAGTGGCTTTCGGCTTTGCTGTCGATCTCAAATACCTATGGTTTGTCGTTTCCCACCAAAAACCACCGAACTTCCACCCAGAGGCTCGCCCTGGTGATTTCAAAGCCGAACTCTGGAAGTACGACGTCGCCGAGTTCTTCCTCACTGACCCCAGCACTGGACGTTACCTCGAGTTCAATCTCGCTCCCAATGGCGCATGGTGGTCAGCCGAATTTACAGCCCCACTCGTTCGCGCAGAAATAGAAGATCAGCCCTTTCCAGATGTGGCAACATTTGCCGACATGGGGCAGGACGGGTCTTGGCTTGCTGCAGCCGCTATCCCCTTGGAACCATTGCGCGATAAACTCAATTTTGGTCCAGAGTCCCACCTCAACGCCACCTTTATACTCAATTCTCCCGAGCAACAATTTCTCAGTGCCACCAACCTTGGCAGCGGTGAACCCAACTTCCACCTCCCCGACAAGTTCCCCAAAGTCGACTTCTTCCATAACCCACAAAAATAGAGAACCTCAGGGGTTCCTGTATTTTCGCCGTAGGTGTAGGCAGAACCGATGTAATGGTAGGCGGCATTGGACTATCCCAGTAGTGCTCCGTACTGACAACCAAAAGCTTTCCTTTAAACTCGGGTAGTGCTGCCGGTGCTTCTTGGGCTTTGCGAAGCCAATATTGCTGGTTTCCAGTATCTTCGGTAGGGCCACCTATTCCCTTAAGAGATTTCAATGCTCGCCTAAACGTTAACATTTTCCTGCTCTTTTTAGATTTCTCGGTTGGGAGTATTTAGGTTCCACATCGATATTTTCCGAAACCTTCTAGATCCAGGTTAGTAAGGAAAAACGTGGGTATTTAAAAAATATTTTCAGAAATTTGTTAACGCTAGTCCACTTGAAGAGATTACTTAGTGATTATTTATATATTCGTCAGGTCAACGGACTCCCATCAAATTAATCTAACAAAATCATGAA
>JBLHPP010000148.1:0-6388 GCA_047624385.1 Crocinitomicaceae bacterium | reverse complement strand
ATCTTGGCCACGATTCCTCACTTTGGAGTCTTCTTCTTGTCCGCCTCTTCGGATTGGTATGGCACTATCTTTCCTGAGTCACTGACACTTCAGCACTATGGTGAAGGCTTGGGTCATCCATTGGTCCTAGGCTCTATAAAGAACAGTTTGTTGTATGCCTCAGGTGCTACGTTTTTGGATGTGATTCTTGGGGTGGCTATTGCTTGGGTTATCGTCCGTAGTAAAATGTGGGGGCGAAACCTCCTAGATGCGCTAATGATGTTACCTCTAGCTGTTCCTGGTCTAGTCTTAGCCTTTGGTTATTTGTCTATGAGTGAGAATGGTGGAGCATTTAGCTTCTTGATTGGACCTAATGGTAATCCAGCTTTACTTTTGATTCTGGCATATGCTGTTCGACGATTACCTTTCGTAGTGAGGGCTGCAGTATCCGGACTCCAACAAAGTAATGTCGAACTCGAGGAAGCGGCAATGTCTATGGGCGCTTCACCATCACGTGCTTTTTGGCGTGTGGGCTTACCATTGATTGGGACTAGTTTGATTGCTGGAGCTATTCTAGCATTTGCTTTCGCAATGTTAGAGGTCTCTGATGGTTTAATTCTAGCTCAGCAAGCCGAACACTACCCAATAACTAAGGCGATATACGCTTTGTTGAGTACTCTAGGGAATGGTCATGAAATCGCCTCAGCATTGGGAGTTTGGGCGATGATATTCCTTGGTGTTGCTCTCGCTGGAGCCTTCGTTCTAGTTGGGAGACGAGGCGGTAACCTCTTTAGATTCTAGACCTTTTTTGCTGGGGTGAAATGCGGTTAAGGTTGGGTGCCGCGTCATCCTTATCGAGTATTAGCTATATTGATGTCTTGATTTCCGTCTAATGTGGGGTATGGATTTTTCTCGTAATGAAACTTTTTATCCTTAGCGCAAGCATCCTCGCCGTTTTCGTAGGTCTTTCTTCCTGTGAAAAGCACGATTGGGACAAAACAAAGAAGCTCTATGAATCTCATGATGCGCACGGGCACGATGAGCACGGCCATGCTGATAAAGAGCACGGCGAGGACAAAGATGACACGCCTTCTAAGAAGGAACATGATCATTCCGATCACTAATTTCTCCACTGGAGGTCCTGTTTATGAATAAGCGCCCTCCAGCTTGGTTGCTTCCCAACCTACTGAGTATCGATGCTCCTATCGTAGCCTTGGTTTGGATGTGGATGTTTGGCGAAGCATTGAGAATTCAATACGTTGAATTCTCGTCTTATTTGCTTTTAGCTGCCGCTGTCTGGTGCATCTACGTCGTCGATCGCATCCGCGATGTGAGTCGCGGCGTGCACCCAATAGAAGGTGAGATGCCATGGCGTCATAGCTTTCATTGGAAAAGCCGATGTGTTTTGATTCTATTGGTTGTAGGGATTGTTGGGTATAGTAGCTTTTTTGCGCTGTTCCAAATGTCACGCGTGTTGCTCACAGTGGGTGTGGTGGGAGCTGTTCTAGTCGGCTGTTACTGGTTGGTTTCTTTGTTTGATAAGGCTGATGTTGCTTACGGCAAAAATATGGTGGCTGGTTTGACCTTTGCTTATGGTGTTGCCGCGCCTATAGTTGTCGCTTCTGAGCCTTTGCCTCTAGTGCTTTCAGACGTGTTTCAGCCATTTCAGGGGGCTGAGGGCTGGCAACTTGTTACCGCCCTTTTTTCATCCCTCACACAATTCGTTGGGATGGTCTTGCTGACACTCAATATGGTATTACTCTCAGTGCATGTGCTGTTGTTTGGACTGCTTTGCGTCATGAATATCAATGCCATAGATCTGTGGGAGCGCTCTAGACGTTCGAGCGATCCCGAGGTGAAACAAGAGAGTGAGGTGGCTCTATCAATGGGCTTGTTCATTTTAGTTGTAGGCGCTGTGTATGCGGTTGCTTTTGTTGTAGATGATTACAGAGCTCCTTTATGCTACGCTATTATGGCTTCAGCTGGGCTGTTGCATGTGATCAATCGCTCGCGTTCCCGTTTTTCCGTGGCAGCTTTGAGAGTCTTGGCTGATTTAGCATTGGTAATTCCTGTGCCTCTCGTCGTGTGGCTAACATAGATTACTCAAGGGTGGCTGGAGCCTACCGATGGCTTGAAGTGCTGGTCTTTTCTTCAACCTTACAAAAAGCAAGGCTGACTTACCTGGAGGTATTTCTTCAAAGTCTGATACAGCTGGAGTGTCCATCTATTGCAGTCGTGGGCGATGGCGATGGCCGATTCTTGGCGGAACTTTTGAAATGCGAGCAAGATTTTAAAATCGATTACATAGATTGTAGCCCTGGAATGCTTCGGGTCGCTCAAAAGCGCGCCGGTCATGACTCTAGAGTGACATGGCGATGTGAGCAGTTTGAGCGTGGGAGTAAAAAATCTTACGATGCTATAGCGTGTCACTTTGTGCTTAATGGGTTTGGCTCTGAACAGCGAAAGCATTTTGTCGGAGCCATATCAGCAAGCTTGAATCCTAATGGTATATTATTAGTCAGTGATTTTGATTCTAGAGCCCACCGCATGTCAGCAGCTCTGGTTTTTTGTATGCAATGCTTCTTTCATGTGTTTAGTGGCGTTCCCTTTGCTGATGTTTCACGGCTAGACGAGATGTTTATCGGACGTGAAATGACGAAATTAGGGGAGATGGAATGGTGGAAGGGTGCGATTTTTAGTCAGATGTGGAAGATGTGACAACTCGCTATTGCATTGCTGGGAAAATGTGTTGAGCTTACTCGCCTATAGTAAATTAAAAAATGACTCTGAATAGCCAGAAACCCACCTACGTCGTCGGCCACTTAAATCCTGATACCGATGCAATCTGTGCCGCCATAGGCCAGGCAGAATACCTTCGTAGAGCTGAAAATGTAGATGCAGTCGCTATCCGCTGTGGCGCGGTGCCGTCTCGCGTAGCTTGGGTGCTCGAACAGGCCGGAATGGAAACGCCAAAGCTCGTTACTGATGTTAGAACCACAGCTGAACTTATTTGTGACAAAAAGTATGTTTCAGTTAGCGAGGATGCGACTTTCTACTCGGTCTACCGTGCGATGCAGAAATTCGAAGTGAAGTCGGTGCCAGTTATTAGTTCAAATAACGAGATTCGAGGAATCCTCCAGTTCACAGAATTAATGCAGCTTTTGATGCCGGATAGTCTTGAGGGACAGCAAAGTGTGAAAACGATACACGCGTCCCAGCAACACATTAAAGAAACACTTAGCGGTATCTCAGTGGGCGCGGATCTAAGTGAAGACGAGGAGGATTTGATCATGTTTGTAGGTGCCTCTAGTAAGAATTCTGTATTTGAGAGTATCAATGCGGTCAAAAAAAATGGGCTCTGCGGTAAGCAAGTAGTTATTTGTGGTGACCGTGAGGACATCCACGCTGCAGCTGTGAGTAATAGCGTGCGTGTACTCGTCGTGACCGGCGGCTATAAGGTTCAAGACGAGGTTATTGCTGATGCTATAGAAAAAGGGGTCGCCATTATTCTTTCGCGCTTTGATACAGCTACGACCGTGCAGTTAGTTCGCTGTTCTCGCTCTGTGCGAAATGCTTTGGGTGAGACATTTCTTTGTGTTAACGCTGACGAGGCGGTCTCCGATATGCGGAAGCGTCTCAGTACCGCGCGCCAAGATCTTTTTCCTGTAGTGGAGAAGGGTACCCGAACTCTTGTCGGGGTTTTTCGTAAATCAGCTCTTATTGATCCACCAGCAACAACGTTGGTGTTAGTTGATCACAATGAATACGCTCAGGCTGTTCGAGGGGTTGAGGAGGCAAATGTGATCGAGGTTATCGACCATCACCGTCTTGGTGGGGATATTATGTCGCGCGAACCAATTCGTTTTTTAAACGAACCAGTAGGTTCAACCTCAACGCTGGTTGCACGTAAGTTTAGATACATGCGTGTACCGCTCTCAAAGGGAGTGGCCATGTGCCTCTGCGCCGGACTCATTTCAGATACTCTCAATCTAACATCACCTACGACCACTGATTTGGATCGAGAGATGTTGGCTTGGATGACAGACATTGCAGGGGTTGATGCAGCCCAATTTACTCACGATTTCTTTGCTTCAGGCTCATTGCTCACTAAGGGCTCAGTGGATGAAATGATCGGTACCGACCGCAAGCAGTTCAATGAGGGTAGTAAGTTTATCAGCATTTCACAGGTTGAGGAAATGGATCTTGATCGATTTACCGAGCGCTCTGACGAAATGATTACTGGTTTGGAGCGGTTGATCAGCAATAAAGGTTACGATATAGCCTTGCTGGCGGTGACTGATATTACGAAACACCACAGTAAGATTGTCGCTGTTGGCGACCGGCGTATTATTGAAGCTCTGCCATTCAAGAAAATTTCAGAAAACGTGCTCGACGCAATGGGAGTGGTGAGTCGCAAGAAACAAATTTTCCCAGCCCTCAGCAATGCCATCCGAGATGCAGCTGCCACCTCACTAGAAAGCATATGAAGCCAATCGTTGTCAAAATTGGCACCGGAGTGCTAACTCGTGAAAAAGATGGTTTGCTAGACCGTGCTGCTCTGACCAAAATAGTTACTGCAGTTGCAGACCTTGTGCATTCAGGTCAACCATGTGTGTTGGTCTCTAGTGGAGCTGTCGGAGCTGGCATATCACGCCTCGGTTTGAATGAGTATCCCTCAGATATACCAACACGCCAAGCTTGCGCGGCTGTGGGGCAAACCCTTTTGATGCATGCCTACGAAAGCCTATTTAGCAATTTCGAGTTGAATGTCGCTCAGTTATTGCTCACAGCAGCTGATTTCGATGACTCTGCACGCCTAGCTCGTGTGGAAGACACGCTAGAGCGCTTATCTCAATCGCCTCAAATCATTCCTATTATAAATGAGAATGATTCAGTCGCAGTGCAGGAGTTAAGTTTCGGTGACAACGATATGCTCTCGGCTAGAGTTGCGAGGCTTATTGGAGCGTCTCAGCTTATTTTATTCTCTGATATCGACGGGTTACTAGCTCCTGACTCTACAGACGTCATCGGGCATGTAGAAAATGTGGATGATGTCTTAGGTTTCATCAGAGCTGATAAAGGGAAGTTTTCTATTGGAGGAATGGCATCTAAGCTAAAAGCTGTGAGAATTGCTGTCGAGGCCGGTATTGAAACAGTCATTGCGCATGGCAAACACCCACAGCGCCTGGCTGAGATCACTCAGGGTGGCGGCCTGTGCACTCGTTTTCAGGCGAAGTAATATCAGGGGCGTCTATGTCCTCCTGATTCTCCCTGCGCTCTTTCGCTAGAATAGCGGAAAATTCAGCGCTATAGAGAATGACTTGCATGGCAAAGTAGATCCATAAAAGGAGTAATACGAGGGTGAGTGCGCCACCAAACATATTCGAGATGTTAGCGTGTCTTAGGAAAATCATTAAACCGTACTTGAGAGCGACAATAAGTACCGAGCAGACCACTCCACCCATTATAGCTTCTTTCAGGCGAGGGGGGCGCTTCGGTAACCATCGCATCAAAATTGTGGCGAAAAATGTCATGGCCATGAATGTTACTAATGGGGATAAATAGTTGATGAATCCCAGTAAATAGTTCGAGTCAGTCAGTTGTTCCTTGATTGTATTGAGGATGGACTCCCCAATGACCGAGCTAGCAATCAATACTCCTAAGCTGAGGATAACCACCAGCGAGATAAACCGGCCAAATAAATTTGAGAGAGCCTCATGACTACGCTTTTTATACTGAGGGTTACCAAAAATATTACTGAGAGCTCTCCTGAGTTCATTGATAACTTTAGTGGCTGAAAACGCGAGGATGATTCCACCTATAAGAGGTGAGTACATACTGCCTAACCATCTCGAGTCCCGACTGAGAGCCTGTTGCAGGTAATCACCCGTGCTAAATCCGGTCACATTCTTGGTTTGTTCCAATAGGCTGGAGGTCGCCGTGTCTTTACCGACTAAGATCGCAGCAACAAATAAACCGATGAGTAAAATTGGAATTAAAGAGAATAGGGAATAAAATGCGAGAGCTGCTGCTTCATTCGCATGATTTCGCTTCCACCACATATAGCCAGCGGACACAAAACGTCGAAGCCAAGGGTTTGTGAATTTGGGGAGCTGAACCATGAAGTGTAGACTAACAAATGATTTATCACCAATAAACCCTTAAATTATGATTCATAATCATGCCGAGTGTGTTGTCGTGACACGGACTTTAGTTTTTTTCTAGAATAAATATGAACGCCTAATTGTTGGTATTCCAGAGGGTTGTGAGAGTAGGTTAAAGAAAACTTTAAAAAAGGTATCGAAAGAACTTGCGCAGGGTAGGTAAATATGTAGATTGCGCTCCGCCTCACCTGCCACAGGGAGCGCGAGAGAAACTAAATTCAGTTGATCGAGACTTGGTCTCACAG
>JBLHPP010000147.1:0-6515 GCA_047624385.1 Crocinitomicaceae bacterium | reverse complement strand
TTCGAGTGTGATGTCTAGGTCATAGCGTAAGTCGCTGCCCGCTTGGGCTGCTGAGCGACGACGCGAACGTCCGCCACCACCGCCACCGCCAAAGAAATCATCAAAGCCGCCACCTCCACCGCCGCCACCAAAGGCACCGCCGAAGACTTGCGAGAATATGTCAGAGGCATCGTGGAATCCACCGCCGCCTCCACCACCTCTGCCACCCATTCCGCCATCGAAAGCTGAATGCCCGTAGCGATCATATGCCGCACGCTTGTCCTCATTGCTGAGAACTTCGTATGCTTCACCTATTTCTTTGAACTTCGCCTCCGCTTCCGCATCGTCTGGGTTCTTGTCTGGATGAAACTTGATCGCCAGTTTGCGATACGCTTTTTTAATCGTTGGGGCATCGGCATCGCGCGCCGTCCCTAGTAGATCGTAGTAATCTTTCTTAGTAGACATTTTGTCTTAGTATCAATGGTTATTCAGCTGGGGCTTCTTCTGAAGCCTCTTCGCTTTCAGCTGCTGGGGCTTGCACCACAACAACATTGGCTGGACGCACTAGGCGGTCACCCATCTTGTAGCCCTTGCGCATGACTCGGATAATTTGGCCTTCTTCGAAGGTGTCTGATTCCTCCTGAGCCATCGCATCGTGCACTTTAGGGTCAAACTTTGCACCCGGTTGGAGATCGACTGCTTGCACTCCTTGATTAGCAAGGAAATCATCGAGCTGTTTTTGCACCATAGACATTCCCATGTAGATCATCGAGCCTGAGTCTTGCTCGGACGCTTGCATTCCCATGCCGAAGTTATCGATCACCGGTAGGAGGTCTTCAAGCAGGCGCTGGTTGCCGTAGCGGATGGCATCTGCTTTGTCACGGATGCTACGCTTTCGGTAGTTTTCAAGGTCTGCGGCAGTGCGCAGAAGCTTATTTTTGAGCTCCGCAACTTCTGCTTCAAGTTGCTCTTCACGACTAAGCTCTTCCTCAACCATTGCCTCTTCGAGCTCTTGCTCGATCTCGGCATTGATTTCATCTATGGATTTGTTGGAATCTTCCACAGGTTGATCCGCTGGCACATCTTCCTCATCAGTACTGTTTACTGTTTCGTTTTGCATGGCAAACTCATAGCCAGCTACCGCCAGAGGTCAACCCCACATCTATAGATCTTGCCACAATTCTACGTCAACAACACCCATTTTACTTGCCCATCAAGGCAATCACCACTAACTCCTAATCCTAAGGATGCGCCACTTTATCGCCAAATTAATTTGTCTGGTAGCCGCTGTCACCATTTTAGAGGTGCCATCAGTGGCTCTGCAATCCTACGCATGGGCAACAATGCTCAATGATCGAATCCCTGCACAAGGGCTCTCTGAGGCAATATCCAGCACCTTTGACGGTGAGCATCCGTGTGAGCATTGTTTGACCGTCCAAGAATTACAGAGCGATGAGAAATCGCCTGATGACAAAGCTCCCGCGCCGCAGTTCCAATTAGGTAGCATCAAGCTTATCGGCCTCAGTTCCAATAGAATAGTCCCCCCATCCGGATCAGCTGCCAGCCTAGTACCACATGAAGTTATTGATGCTCTCCTATCTTGGCGCTTCTACGACTCTGTACCCACCCCGCCACCGAGGCTAGGCTAGATCATTCCCATTCTTGGTCACTTTGACCATCGCTTCCCTATGAAGCATCATCTCTAGAGCTCTAATGACTCTAAGATACTAAAACACGTCGACACACTATTGTAGATTGGCGTCTCCACATTTTCAATGCGACCATCTGTCGCTCACTTTAAAAAATTCACATCTTTATATTATGCAATCATTTCAATACTCCGCACTCGCGGCTCTCGCACTTTCAGGAATCGCACTCGGTCACGGCGCTAAAGACGGCGTTTCAGTCGACCACTGGGATGGCGGTCGGCCAGACGGCCACGCGCCTATCAGCATCATGGGTGAGCACACCCACAACGCAGGAGAGTGGATGCTTTCTTATCGTTTCATGAGCATGCACATGGAGGACATCTACGATGGTGACTCCAAGATTCAACCATCTCAAGCCGGCTACACAATAGTCCCAAATGAAATGGACATGGAGATGCATATGCTCGGCCTCATGTATGCACCGACGAGTAAACTCACGCTGATGGCTATGACCAACTATGTGGAAAACTCTATGGACATGCTAATCACCCGCGGAATGATGGCTGGCAAAAAAACTCAGATGGAATCTAGCGGCTGGGGTGACTCGTCGATCGGTGGACTTTACAAGTTCTATGATGATAATAAGAGCCGAGCACACTTTGGTTTGCAACTCTCCCTACCGACTGGCTCAACAAGCGAATCATTCAAGACCCCGATGGGCGTGAATCGCCACCAACCATTTCCAATGCAACTCGGCACTGGGACATTCGACCTCCTACCATCACTTACCTACCTCCATCAACCAAGCGACCATTGGTCGTGGGGAGCTCAGGCAAATGGTCGTATCCACCTCGGTGAAAACAACCAAGGGTATAGCATCGGAGACAGCATCGGAGCCACTAGCTGGGTCGCCCGTAGCGTCACAGAATGGTCGAGCCTCTCATTACGCCTCGGAGCTAAGAGCTGGAAAGGTATCAGTGGAGACACAGACAATAGCGTCAACACAGCAATGATGCCGACGATGTCCTCCCCAGCTGACCCCGGAAACCACGGTGGCACCCGCATCGATGCTGGCCTAGGGCTCAACCTCTGGCATCCATCAAACGGCTTCCGCGTGGCGGCTGAGTTTTCAATTCCACTCTACCAAAACCTCAATGGCCCACAACTGGGTCAAGACTGGACGCTCACATTCGGCACTCAGTTCGCGTGGTAGAGTCGCTTCGCTCCAATGTAGAATTAGTAATTTTCTAACCAATACGCGCAGCTTCCTTGATGAGGCTGCGCGTTTTTTATACTCCTCACTTCTCACTCCTCACTTTCCCAGGAGTCACCAACCCGGCGGAGAGCACCATCTTGCTAGCCTCCTCCACCGTCATATTACTCGGCTGAATTTTATCATTCTCGATCAAGACAAGAAAACCTGTCAGTGGATTTGGGCTGGTAGGCACGAATACTGAAGTCAGACCTTCGCACTCTGGGTGCTCCTGGAACTCGCCAGTGACAAAACCAATCATCCGACAACCGGGACTAGGATACTCGACAAAAACCACACTCTTAAATTTTCTCTCCCCCTCTAATCCCTTAATGGCACCGACGAGTTGCCCCAGTGACTTGTAGATAAAGCCGACGAATGGCAGCCGAGTCACCACGGCCTCAACCGCTCTCAGCATTTTTTTACCAATAGGGTTGGCTAAAAAGACTCCAGCACCCAGCAGAATTAGTAATGGTAGCAGAAAGTGAAGAAATCCGACCCCCGGGAATTGAGGTGGCTCTGATGGGTGATCACCCAGGTGGAGCACAAAGCGCCACATAAAATTGACCATGCTATTACCCATCTTGAGTAATAGCTTATAAATGATGTAAAGCAGCCAAATAGAGCCCACCATCGGCCCTATAGCTGCTGCCCCGGCTAGGATCAGCTTACTCAGCCGAATCCATGGACTTTTTTTTCTCAGCTGCATCATTGTTGATCCTAGCAGATAAATACCCTTGCTGACACTCCAATTGTCCTCAACTACGTAATTCTAGTCTCATAAAATCTAGTCTCATAAAAAAGGGAGTTCCTCTTTCCTACCCAAATACTTAGGTTCGGTTCCAAGCAGCTTAAAATCTAATACCATTTTAGGCCGAGCCAGCACTTCACGCAGCTTGGTCCCCAGCCCACCACGACCAGTCACATCTTTGGCAACATACGAGACTGCATCGAGATCACATTGAGCCGCCATGTACTGAGCTCTCTCGTTCTGAAAACGCTGTGAAACGAAGACTACTTTCTTCACGCCAAAAATTTGCTTGGCACGCACGACCGAATCAAAAGTTCTCAATCCTGCATAATCACAAACGATGTTCTCAGCTGGAACTCCCCGTGCAACGAGAGCTTCCTTCATAGCATCTGGTTCGTTGTAGGAGTCTCGGCGATTGTCTCCACTGACGATAAAACCTATCACTTTACCAGCTTTCCATAATGACTCAGCAGCGGCGATCCGGTAGGTGAAATAAAGATTGTCGCGCCCCTCAACCTTGGGGTTACAGCCAAACACCAGTGCCACTCGCCCATCAGGCACTAGACTAACATCCTCATAGATCTTCCCCTCCCCCGCTGCATCTGTGATCACATTAGCATACCAAGTGAAAATAACCAAAGCGGGGCCTAACAACAACAACACGTAGATCCCTCTGCGAATCCAAATCCAGCGCTTACTTAGAGTCTTGTTTAATTTCTGAGTTTTTCCCATCACCAGCTAGTTTACGTGGCAAGTCCTGCCAATTTTTCCAAAGATTCGCAAAACCTCCCTCGACATGCTCAGGAGCTAGCACTCTGAGCTTTCGCTCAGCAGGCTTGAAATCTACTTCCTCGAATCGCCCAACGTACTCGCCATCTACTTCCACAGGAACATCGCGGTCAGAAATTACGGTGAACTCGTCAGCCTGAACGTATTCAACCGAAGAATTTACCAAGTCAATTACGCCTGCGATTCCTTTGATCGTATCTAACACAAACTTGTAACCCGATTCCTTGAAAATCAGAATATCTAACACATCATCTTCATTACAGGCTTTAGAAAATAATTTCACCTGCCCGCCATAAAGTTGGCCATTACCCACAAGAACGGCAACTCCCTCAAACTCTCGGCCATCCTTACAGATGACTCGCATCTTAGGAGGTTTTTCCCCTAACACCTTCACTGCTGACATGAGGAAGGCCAGAGGTCCTAGCAAATTCTTAGATTCAACAGTCGTGTCCTCAATCACTTGGGCATCAAAACCAACTCCCGCCATCTGGACAAATGGCTGACCGTTTGCGATAAAGAGGTCCACATCGCGGACAAAGCCCGCATCAATAATTTCCAAAGCCTTAGATAGCTTAGAGCTCTGTAGATTAGGCACGGGAATCCCCATTTCACGGGCAAACACATTCATCGTGCCCGCAGGTAAAATACCGAGAGCTGTCTCAGATCCAGCCAACCCTTGGATCACCGCATTGAGTGTGCCATCTCCACCAGCAGCGAGAACCACAGGCTCCCCCTTCTTAGCAAAGTCTGCTGCCAGATCCCTCGCATCATCGATATCGCGGGTAGCATAAAGAATGAAATCCTGAGCATTCGCCATCAAGAACTGCAATGCCCGCTTGCCTTTTTGGCTGCGTGCATTCGGGTTATAAAGTAAAGGGTAACGAGACTTAGCTGCCTGCATCACACTATGATGCTAGATCTGGCTCTGGCTGCAATCCGAAAGATTGTAATTGCGCTAAAACTAATGACTGAGGCAGTCCAACCACGTTAGAAAAATCGCCATTCACACTTTCGATAATCATGTCGCCACATTCCTGAACCGCATAACTCCCCGCCTTATCCATCACATTGACTTTCGCCATGTAACTTCTAATCGTCTCCTCACTGAGTGTTTTAAAAGTCACATCAGTCACTGCGTGGAAAGGCAAAACGTGATCACCCTCGATCAAGCACATTCCTGAACACACTTGATGGGGTCGTCCTGACAAACGCTTAAGCATCTCTACAGCCTCTCCCTCGGTCTTTGGTTTACCCAGTGGTTCCTCATCTATGTACACCAAGGTGTCGCCACCTAATACTACTGCGTCTGGATACTGCGACGCTACCACCTGCGTTTTCAGCTCTGCATTCCGTTCACAAAGCTCGGTGAGTGGTATATCCGAGCGATGTTCTTCTTCGGCGTCCGAAGTAATAACCTCAAAGCTAAAACCTAACTCAGCCAGTAATTCTTTCCTCCGCGGCGAGCCCGATGCTAATATCAACCGTTTCTTCATAGCCAAAGCAATACAAGCCATGCGAGATTAGCCAATGTCAATCACTGGGCCATTAGTCGAATCCACCTTTGAAGCATCACGGTTACAGCGTGGACAAGGTAATCCAAGTTCGATGCCGCCTTTGTTTTCGATCTCGCACACCTCTAAAAAGAGATCCGCTTCACAGTGAGGGCAAATGCATTGTCTAGAATAATACAGCTCCATCGCTGGGCGCACTATAACTAACAACACCACGACTAGAAATACTCCTCCAACTGGCATCAAGCCTGTAGCTAGAAAAATACAGCCGCCAACAATACCGCATATCAATGTCGTCTTCCAGCTTTCGTGCACACGCCTTCTTTGCAGGGCATGACGAGTCAATAATGATGGTTTCTCCACTCCCCAGAGTTAACACAGCTTTTGTAGCTTCGCCAATCAAGAATCAATTTAGTGCTCTCGCACTTGGCTCTTTATGCACGTCCTACTATTCTCGGCGGCTTTGTCTGTCGAAAGTCTAAGGTCATAAGGTCGAATCACAAAGTCTGGTGACTTTATCTCAAAAATACTATCGCGACCACGCGATGAAACTTGACTTTCGGCTTTCCTACTTTCGACAAAAG